>JBKGHI010000059.1:0-39521 GCA_046520405.1 Myxococcus sp. 1LA | reverse complement strand
CTTCCGCGCCGTGCCGGCCTCGCTGGCGGCGGGGCGTGTCCTGGCGCGGCTCGACGCCGAGGTGCGCGGAGGGGACCCGGCGCAGGTGGATGTAGGCGCCGTGCTTGCTCGCGGCGGCACCTTCCGGGCGCTGGCCCTTTGCGTGCTGGACGGTGCCTGGCCGTTGTAGCGTGGCGGCGCCATGCACCTGAAGCGTCTCGCTCTCGCCGCCCTGCCCGTCACGGCCGTCGCCGTGGCGATGGCCTGCTATTCCGAACCCGTGTACCCGGGCGACCAGGTGCTCGGCTCGTTCCGCTTCGAGGCCCGGCTGGACGCCGCGCGCACCACGTGCGACGCGTCGGTGCCGGACTTCGCGCAAATCAACGACGCCGGGGTGTTCCTCTTCGAGGGCACCTTCTCGCGCGACACGGACGCGGGCACGGGCTACTTCACCGTGCAGGGCTACTCGCGCGACGCGGGCTATGACGGGCAGGTGGCCACCTCCACGCTGAGGGCCAACGCGCCCCGCGCCACGTGCGGCACCGGCTGCGAGGACTCCGCCATCGAGGAGACGCTGCGGGTGACGCTCTTCAGCGACAGCCAGGCGCGCAGCCTCAACCGCGACTGCCGCCAGTTCGACGGCGGCATCCCGGACGGCTCGGTGCCCGGCCCCACGGAGAACGGCTACGACGTGTCGCTGGCCTGCGGCTCGCTCACGGACATCTTCCTGCCGGGCACCCGCAACTGCAATTGCCAGCCGTCCACCTGCACCACGTGTACACCGTGCAGGGAGAGCGGAGGGATTGATGGTGAAGCGCGCGGTGGTGTTGATTTCGGGCGGGCTGGATTCGACGACGTGCCTGGCCATGGCCAAGGCGAAGGGCTTCGAGCCCGTCTGTCTGGCGGTGGCCTACGGGCAGCGGCACGCGGTGGAGCTGGAGCAGGCGAAGAAGGTCGCCGCGGCCATGGGCGTGACGGACTTCCGGGTGGTGTCCATCGACCTGCGGCAGGTGGGCGGCTCCGCGCTGACGGCGGACATCGAGGTGCCCAAGGACCGGCCCGCGGACGAGATGAGCCACGGCATCCCCGTGACGTACGTGCCAGCGCGCAACGCGCTGTTCCTCTCGCTGGCGCTGGGGCTGGCGGAGGTGGTGGGCAGCACGGACATCTACATCGGCGTCAACGCGGTGGACTACAGCGGCTATCCGGACTGCCGCCCGGAGTTCATCCGCTCGTTCGAGTCCATGGCCAACCTGGCCACCAAGGCGGGCGTGGAGGGCGCGCGCTTCACGGTGCACGCGCCGCTGTCCGGCCTGACGAAGGCGGACATCATCCGCGAAGGTGTGAAGCTGGGCGTGGACTACGGGCTGACGCACTCCTGCTACGACCCGGACGCGCAGGGCCGCGCGTGCGGGCGCTGTGACAGTTGCGTGCTGCGCAAGAAGGGCTTCGAGGAAGCGGGCGTCCCGGACCCCACGCGCTACACGGAGTCCGCGTGACGTCGCGCGCGCGCTGGGGCGTGGTGCTGGCGCTGGGCCTGTCGTCCGGAGCCACCTGGGCCGAGGACGCGGGGACGCCGAACGCCGCCTCGCCGTTGGTGGACGCCACCACGGTGGTGAAGGACCTGGGCGTGGACCTGCGCTACGCCACGGAGGACAACTTCCTGAAGAAGAAGGTGTACCCGGACACGGCGCGCTGCCTGCTGCTGCCGGAGTCCGCCCAGCGGCTGAAGAAGGCCGCGGACGTGCTGCGCGCCCAGGGCTACCGGCTGAAGGTGTACGACTGCTACCGGCCGCGCGCGGTGCAGTACCAGATGTGGGAAATCATGCCGGTGCCCGGCTACGTCGCCAACCCACGCACCGGCTCCAACCACAACCGGGGCGGGGCGGTGGACCTCACGCTGACGACGCTGGAGGGCAAGGAGGTGGAGATGCCCACCCCCTTCGACACCTTCAGCCGCGCCGCGCACCACGGGTACGAGGGCGGCACCGAGGCGTCGCGCAAGCACCGTGAAATCCTGCGCGAGGCCATGGAAGGCGCGGGCTTCAAGCGCAACCGGATGGAGTGGTGGCACTACGACCTGCCGGACGCGAAGAAGCGCCCCGTGCTGGACGTGCCCTTCTCCCCGCCATGACATGATGAAACCATGATGAACGGAGGGCCCGCCTGCGGCACGCTGCAGGCACCTCCCCAGGGTGGTCACGGCGTGCGTGGCCCGGGATGGCACCCACGATGAAGCCCACCCTCCGCAACGCCTTCTGTGTCGTCCTCCTCCTGCTGCTGTCCGCGCCCGTGCTGGCGGCCGGGAGTCTCGCCGGCACCGTGGTGCGCGACAGCGACAAGCGCCCCCTCGCCGAGGTGCGCGTCACCGCGACGTCGCCCGGGCTGACGGCGCCTCGCTCCACGGTGACGGACGCGCAGGGAGGCTTCCGCTTTCCGCAACTGGCCGAGGGCGTCTACGCGCTCCGCTTCGAGAAGGAGTCCTTCCAGGCGCTCAGCCGGACGGACGTGACGGTGAAATCCGGGCAGGAGTCCCGCGTGGATGTGGCGCTCGCCGCGACGTCGCAGACACGCCCCGCCGTGCTTCCCCCCACGCCGCTGGACGATGACCGGGAGCGGGCACCCCCTTGGACGTTGCAGCACCTTCCCGTGCTGGTGCCGGATGGGGCGTGGCAGACCATCTACCGCGCGTCGCCAGGCAAGCCGGGCTCCGGCGTCGAGACGCGGGGCTTCGGGGTGAACCCCACCATCGACACGGAGGAGTCGCGCGTCTCGGAGTTCCCCGTGGCGGTGGACACCAGCCCCTACGCCGTGGCGCGGGACTACCTGTCCCGCGACGTCTTCCCCGCGGAAGGCGCGGTGCGTACGGAAGCCTTCATCAACAGCTTCAACACCGGGGACGAAGGCGAGTCGAACGGCCCCTTCCAGCTCTACGTCGAAGGCTTCCCCTCACCCAGCCGCAAGGGCTACCACGTGGTGCGAATCACCGTGAGGGCCCGCGAGGCCGTCCGCGAGGTGGGCGTCCAGGTGGAGTTCAACCGGCAGGCCGTCGCCCGCTACCGGCTGCTGGGCTACGAGTACCTCACGCCGAATCCGGAGCCGATGGACCCGGGCGATGACACGGAGTTGTTCCCCCTGGCCGCCGGACAGAGCGTCACCGCCATCCACGAGGTGAAGCTGCTGGGGCCCTCCATCGCCTTCGGCATGCTCCGGGTGCGCTACGAGCAGGGCAACTCCACCATCTGGCGCCGGGTGCAGATGTTGATGCCCTCCAGCACGCTGCGCTCCGACTACGCCCGGACCGCCGCGTCCACGCGCCTGGCCTACGTGGCCTCCGCCTTCGCGGAGAAGCTGCGGGGCTCCTTCTGGACGCGCGCGCTGGACTGGCCCCGGCTGCTGACGCTGTGGGAAGGCATCGGCGAGCCGCTGCGCGGCCGCAAGGACGTGGCGGAGCTGGGGGCGCTCATCCGCAGGGCGCAGGCGCTGGACAAGCGCAAGGACCGCTTCGAACGGCTGGCGCCCGCGGGCAGCTCGGACTTCGACGACGTGCCCTCCTTGGGGAATTGAGCCGCTCCGATGCTCCGCCGGTTGCTGCCCACCCTCATCGCGCTCCTCCTGGGCTTCATCGGGCTGGCCTGGGGCCTGGGCTCGCTCCAGCGCATCTTCGCCGCCGAGCGGGATGACGCGCAGGCCTCGCTCGACTCCCGCCGCGAAGCGCTGGAACAGTATGCCCGCGCGTCCCTGGCGCAGTCCCTGCGAGACAGGCTGGACGCGGCGCGCCCCGCCCTGGAGCCGCCGCGTTGGACCCACTCGCCCCGGCGACGGGCCTCTACCTGCGCGAGCGCGGCACGCAGTTGTTGCCACGTCTGGCCCTCCTCGACACGGCCGAGGACGCACCCGCGAAGGCGCGCTACGCGAGCCTGCGCGCCGGCACGGAGCGGGCGGACGAGGTGGAGGACCCCTGGGCGGAGCGGCTCGCGCTGATTCGCGAGGTGGACAGGGCCCTGTCACGCGGAGACCGCCGCGCGTCCACCGTGGCGCTGATGGCGCTGCTCCAGCACCGCTCGCAGTACGTGCTGGCCTCCACGCGCGACGTGCCGGGCTTCCTGGTGGTGCTGGAATCGTTGGTGGAGCGGGGGGACCCCGTGCCCCAGTTGATGCATGCGCTGGTGCGGGACGGCCTGGCGGACGGGCGCAGCGGGCGGCTGGATGGCCTTCAGCGGCTGCTCCTGCTGCGCCGCGCGCGCTTCACAAAGGAGGACTTCGACTTCCTGCATGAGCGAATCGTGGCGCTCTCCGCGAAGGCGGGTGTGCCGGTGGCGGACTTCCAGGCCCGCGCCGCCGAGCTGGCGTCCGAGCCGCTGCCACTGCCCAAGTCGCTCCCCGGTCCCTCGCTGGTGCGCGCCGGGTGGTACCTGGAGCCGCGCGGCGGCAACCACGTGCGAGGCGTGGCGGTGGACGCGGGCGCGCTGCTCCAGTCTCTGACGCGGGAGATGCGCGAGCGCGGCCTGCTCGAAGCCGATGGACAGGTGCGCCTGCTGGCGGACGCGGAGGTGCTGCCGCTGGAGGCCCTGCCGCTCTCGGTGGATACGCCGGAGTGGGCGCGGGCTCAGAGCGCGTTGGAAGGGCGCTATCGGCTGAAGACAGGCATGGTGGCCGCATGCGCGGTGCTGGCGCTGGGCATCGCCGCGCTGGCCTTCGTGGCGCAGCAGCGCAAGCTGCGCTTCCTGGAGCTGAAGAGCGACTTCGTGGCCACGGTGTCGCACGAGCTGCGCACGCCGCTGGCCTCCATCCGGCTGCTGGCGGAGACGCTGGAGTGGCGGCTGGCGGAGGGCACGGACGCGCGTGACTACCCGGCGCGCATCGTCCGGGAGGCGGACGGCCTGGGCTTCCTGGTGGAGAACCTGCTGTCCTTCAACCGCATCGACAAGGGGCGCTGGGTGCCGAAGCTGGAGCCGGTGCGCCTGGACGAGCTGGTGGCCCTGCTGCGCAGGGATTTGGAGTCCTGGTCCAAGGTGCCCGTGGAGCTGGAGTCGGACGTGGGGGACTTCGCCCTGCGCGCGGACGGCCAGCTCTTGCGCCTGCTGCTCTCCAACCTGGCGCGCAACGCCTGCGCGTACAACACCCGCAGCCCGGTGCGCCTGCGCATCGAGGCGCTGGCGGATGGCCGCGTGCGCTTCTCCGACAACGGCGTGGGCATCCCCCAGGCGCAGTGGGAGCGTGCCTTCGAGGAGTTCGTGCGCCTGCCCGGCCAGGGCCACGACGCGCCGGGCAGCGGCCTGGGGCTGGCCCTGTGCCGCCGCATCATGCGCGTGCACGGGGGCACCCTGCGCGTGGCCGCCTCCAGTCCGGATGGCACCACCTTCGAGCTTCGCTTTCCTCATACGGTGACGACATGACCTCATCCGTTCCGGCCCTCCTCCTGGTGGAGGATGACGCCAACCTGCGGCTCGCGCTGCGAGACAACCTGGAGAACCAAGGTGGCTACGCGGTGGAAGAGGCCACCTGCGTGCGCGAGGCGCGCGAGCACCTGGGCCGGCGCGAATTCCAGCTCATCCTGTTGGACGTCATGCTGCCGGACGGTGACGGCTACACGCTGTGCCGCGCGCTGCGCGAGGAAGGCGTGACGACGCCCGTCCTGATGCTCACCGCGCGCACGCTGGAGGATGACGTGGTGCGGGGCTTCGAGTCCGGCGCGCAGGATTACCTGGGCAAGCCCTACCGGCTGCGCGAGCTGCTGCGCGCGTGGGGGCCCTGGTGCGCCGCTCCGGGGCGGCCCCGGTGAAGGGCCTGCGCTTCGCGGGCTACCGGATGGACCTGGACCGCCGCAAGGTGGAGACGCCCGCGGGCGCGCCGGTGGAGCTGACGCGGACGGAGTTCGACCTGCTCGCGTTCCTGGTGCGCGAGCGCGAGCGGGTGCTGCGCCGCGATGAAATCCTGGACGCGGTGTGGGGCCGCGACGTCGTGGTGGACCCGCACACCGTGGACAACTTCGTCTCCAGCTTGAAGAAGAAGCTGGGCTGGAACAGCACCTCCCGCTTCGCCATCCAGACGGTGCGCGGGGTGGGGTACCGGATGGAAATCGAAGCGGCCTGACGTCAGCGCAGCGGGTTGCGGCGCAGCCGCTCGGCCAGGGCGTCCAGCGCGGCCTGCTGGGCGGGCGACGCATGCCCCCGGGCCGCGTCGATGAGCGCGGGCGTCTGGCGCGCATCACGCGCAGCAGGCGTTGGAGACGGCGCGCCGCACGTCGCCGTCCGTGTCCAGTACGCGCGCACCAGCGCCTCGGCCGCCACGCGCCGGATGGCGCCTTCCTCCGAGCGCGCCTTCAGCCTGGACGTCTTCCACGCCCACGCGGACCCGGCATCGCCCAGGGCCCTGGCAAGGCGCCGCATGGTTTCGCGCTCCGGCCGCGCGTCCAGGGCCTCCGCTAGCGCCCGTGTCGCCACCAGCCTCCGGCACAGGCCCAGCGCTTCCATCGCGGCCTCGCCCGAGGCGCCCTTGCGCCGGGACAGGGTGATGAGCGTGTTCGCCGCCTCCAGCGTCTCCAGCCGCGCCAGCGCCCCCGCGGCCGCGTGAAGGACCTGGGGCGCGGTGTCGCCCGGGCCTTCGAGGAGGCCCTTCCACAAGGGCGCCAGGCGGGCGTCACGCAGGGCGCCCGTCGCCTCGACCAGGCCCACGGTGAAGGCCAGCCGCGCGGACTCGCGCGTGGGGAGCCGCGACACGTCCATCGGCGGGAAGGCGAGCCGCTCCACCATGGGCCACAGCGCCTCGGGCCCCAGGGCGCGGAGCCCTGGTGACACCGCGGCGAGCGTGCCTCGCTTCGTCTCGTCCAGCGCGTCCACCTGGGCGGCGGCCGTGTCGAACCGGCTGAATGCGTTGGGGTTCTCCTGGCGCGCCCGGGTGATGTGCGCCCTCAGGTCGGCCTTCCAGGTGTCGTCGGGACGCGGCGCCTCCTCCGCGCTCGCGCTCAGCGCGGCGAGCAGCAGGGTGGCACCCATGCCTCGAAGGAGTCCTCGTCTCATCGTCCGCCCTCCCACCACTTCACGCCGGGGGCATGCCGCGCGCTCTGCGTGGCGCAGTGCACGTCGCCCTGGGAGATGTGGAACGGCGCCCAGGCATCCACCCAGTGCACGCGGATGCCGTACGTTCCGAGCGCCTCCTCGAACTGCGTCTTGAACACGTCCTTCCCGTCGATGAGCGGCCCATGCGGGTCCGGCGCAACCACCTGCGTGGGCGTCAACGACAGCAGGTTCAGCGTCGCGGGTTGGTACGCCGTCACGCCGTCCGTCGCGTTCTGGAACAGGAAGGGCACGCGCACGATGTCTGCGTCCGTGAGGCCCGTCTCCTCGCGGACGATGGAGAGCTGGGTGTCGATTTCCAGCGCCGCCACGGCGCTCGCGTCCATCAGCTCGGGGTTGTCCAGCACCTCGGCGATGCTCGCCTCCGCGGGAATGCTGAACGCCCAGGACAGGCCCGCGAAGAGCTTCGCGTCACCATGCCCCCGGGCCTGCGCGTCCAGGAGCATCCGCCGCGCCAGCGCCGGGTCCGCCACCAGGGCAATCCAGCCCCGGGGCGTGGGCGCGGGCAGGAAGGTGAACGTCTCGTCCACGTGGTCCACGAACAGCCACGAGGTGTCCACGTAGATGGGAGGCTGCACGGCCTGCGCCTCCAGCAGCTTCGTGAAGCTGGGGTCGGGCTGATAGTCCGGCCGCGAGTCCGGTCCCCGGCCCCGGAAGAGCCGGCCCAGCGGGTACGAGACGCCGTCCTTCTCGTGGGGCGGGATGACCTCCGTGTTGCCGAAGGAGTTCAGCGTCTGGGACGCCCGGGACATGCCCTGTTGGTACTGCTGGATGGCGGCGCTGTCGGGGCCGCGGAGCCAGAAGGCGATGCGGCCGGCCGCGCGCAGGGGCGCGTTCGCGTCGGTGTTGTAGACGTGGGGCGCGCGGTAGTTGACCTGCATGATGTGCTGGCCGCCTCCGCGCGCGGGCATCGACATGTACGCGGGCTCGAAGTAGTCCTGCGGCCACAGGTCATCCACCGCGAACTCGGAGTAGACCATCCGCTCTCCGGAGTCCGCGAGCACGCCGCCCAGCGCCTGGCGGAACTGGTTGGCTTCGACGCTGGCCGCGGGCTTGGAGACGAAGACGTTCCATGCCGGAGTCATGTGGTGGAAGAGCACCACGGGGGCCACGAGCATGCGGACCGTGTCGCTGAACACCGGGTCGTCCGGGTTGTTGCGGCCGATGGTGAGCACCACGTCGGCGAAGCCATCCCATTCTTCGGGGTCGCGGACGATGTCGAGCCCCTCGATGGCCAGTTCCACGCCGCGCCGCACCTCGCCCGTCGTCAGGAACACGGTGTCGGGGAAGCCCGTCGATACGAAGGTGCCCCGCACGTTCTTGAACAGGCGCACCTTCTTGCTCGCGGGGCCAGACACCGTGACGGAGCCCATCGTGCCGGCGGGCGCCTGGGGCCAGGGCACCGTGCGCAGCCGCGCGAGGTCGTCGAGGTCCGCCTCGCCATTCACCACCGAGTCCATGGCGTCATGGCACTGCGGCAGCGCGTCATCGCTGATGCGGCTGGGGTCCATGGAGAAGGGACACGCGTCCTCGTCGTCGTCCAGGTTGGCCAGGAAGATGGCGCCGCGCTCCGCGGTCCAGGTGTCCTCGCCTTCGTCCTCCGTGGGGTCGTCGACCTCGACGATGCCGTTGCGGTTCACATCCGCGCGCAGGTCCACCACGGGATTGAAGGGGCCTTGGAGGGAGTCCTCGGCGCCAGGGCGGGGGCCGTCGTCAATGGCCAGGGGGCCGCAGGCGCTGGCCATGACGCAGGCCATCAGCAGGGGCAGGGGGCGGCGTGCTCGTGCGGGTGCGGACGGCGGCATGGGCGCTCTCTGGGGCTCAAACGGGTCGCCCCAGTCCCGTTCGAACGACATCAGGCCCCGGCCTGCAAGCGACGATGTCGTGGCCCGGGAGTCCTTTGCGCCAGGCAAACATCTTTTGACGCTGGGTTCCTCCGGCAGGGCGTAACTTCGCGAGGCGTGCGGGGTTCCTTCTGCGTCATGCGTCTTCTACCTGTCGGATTCCTGGCGATGCTCCTGCTCTCATGTACGAGCACGCCACACGCCTCGGCAGTGGTTCCTCCCGAGCTCGTCGCGGCTCGGCCCGCCTTCGACGAGGCCCGCGCGGTCCATGTCCTCCGGCGCCTGGCCTTCGGGCCCTCGGCGGAGTCCCTGGCGGAGATGCGGCGCCTGGGCGTGGAGGGGTGGGTGGCGTCGCAGCTCTCGCGTCCGGGGGCGCCGCTGTCACCGGCGCTGGAAGCGAAGCTCCAGGCGCTGCCCTCGCTGACGATGCCCATGGCGGAGCTGGTGCGGGAGTACCCGCCGAAGCGCCAGCGCGAACAGGCACTGCTGGACGGGCGTGAGCCGGAGCGCCCCGCCCGCATCGGCCTGGAGCAATCCGCGGCGAAGCTGCTGCGCGCGGTGGAGAGTCCCAACCAGCTCGAAGAGGTGCTGGTGGACTTCTGGTTCAACCACTTCAACGTGTCCGCGGACAAAGGCGCGGTGCGGTGGATGGTGACGGCGTACGAGCGCGACGCCATCCGGCCGAATGTCTTCGGCAACTTCCGGGAGTTGCTGGGCGCCACGGCGCGCCACCCGGCGATGCTCTTCTACCTGGATAACTGGCGCAGCGTCCGTGACGGCATGCCGGAGCGTCTGACGCGCGAAGCGCTGACCGAGGACGACGAGGCGCCGGAGCCGGCCGAGCCGAAGCCCGGCCTCAACGAGAACTACGCGCGTGAGCTGCTGGAGCTGCACACGCTGGGCGTGGAGGGCGGCTACACGCAGCAGGACGTGCGCGAGGTGGCCCGCTGCTTCACGGGCTGGAGCATCCGTCAGCCGCGCAAGGCGCCTGAGTTCTTCTTCCGGCGCCGGGCGCATGACGCGGACGAGAAGCAGGTGCTGGGACAGCGCATCCCCGGGCAGCGGAGCACGGCGGACGGGGAGCAGGTGTTGGACCTGTTGGCGAGGCACCCCGCCACCGCGCGCCACATTGCCAGCAAGCTGGCGCGGCGCTTCGTGTCGGACACGCCGCCGCCCGCGCTGGTGGAGCGGGTGGCGAAGGTGTTCCTCGACTCGGAGGGAGACCTGCCCACGGTGTACCGCGCGCTCTTCGATTCGCCGGAGTTCTGGGCCCCCGAGGCGCGGGCCGCGAAGGTGAAGACGCCCTTCGAGTTCGTGGTGTCCGCGCTTCGGGCCACGGGCGCGGAGGTGACGGTGCGCCCGCGCCTGGTGCAATCCCTGGCGAAGATGGGCGAGCCGCTCTTCCGGGCACCGGCGCCCACCGGCTTTCCGGAGCACGCCGCGCCATGGGTGAACAGCGGCTCCCTGGTGGCCCGGCTCAACTTCAGCCTGGAGCTGGTGTCCGGTCGGATGCCGGGGACGCAGGTGGCGTTGAAGTCGCTGGCCACGCCGTCCGAGCCCACCGCGAGTGCCTGGGTGGACGCGCTGGGGCAAGCGCTGCTGGGCGCGCCGCCATCGGAGGAGACGCGGGCCACCATCCTCGACGCGTTGTCGAAGCGCACCGAGGCCGCCAGCGCGGTGGGCGAGACGCGCCCCGTGGACGTCACGCTCATCGCCGGGTTGCTGCTGGGCTCGCCGGAGTTCCAGAAGCAGTAGGCCCGTGCGCCGGGCGCGTCGGGAAACGGGTGGACGAGCCCCCTGCAAGTCAGCCGCACTCGCAGATGAGCTTGGGCACGTCGAGGTTCGGTAGCTCGTAGACACTTCGGATGGAGCAAGGCTTCTCGCACGACTCGACGAGCTGATAGCGCAACAGGATGCTCGCCGCGCAGTCCTGCTGCGGGACGCCCACGTAGTTGATGTTCGGGTCGAAGTCGCAGTGGACCAATCCCCCGAAGTGCTCCGTATAGCGGACCTCGATAGGGCCTACGTCGTTTACGACATTCCAGATTCGCGTGCGCAGTGAGTTGGGACACGTGCTGCTGATGGCATTCGAATCCGTTCGGAGGCCGACCTTCGGAATCAATGCGCCGTGGATGATGGAATGGTGGGCCCCTCTGTCATCGCCCTCCACGTAGTAGATGAGGTACTCGTCGGGGCCCTCGCGGAGCTCCATGGAGCCCACATCTCCAGAGATGCGCTTGGGTGTGCAGGTGTCGCGCTCTGTCAGCATCTCGAGACGGTAGATTCCTGTCTGGGGCTCCGGCTCGCCAGCGCCGCAGGCTGTGCATGCCAAGGCGCCAGCAGCGTGGGGAGGGGCGTGAGCGTCCAGGCCTTGTGTTGGGCTTTGCGGCTGTTCATGAAGTGCCTCCAGGGCAGGGCTGCTGATTGCCAGGCATTGGTGGATACGGCGTGACGGAAAAACCTTGAGTGCCCACCCGCGTGTGGCCTCGTGGCGTTGTTTGTCAGTTTGTCCGAGGGGGCGTTTGGTCTGCCATTTTGTCGGAGAGGTGAGTTGGTATTGCGGGGCGCTATTGGTGTCTGGTTGTGCTGCGGGAAAGGGAGGAGGGCAAGGTTAAATTCGTCCAATCCAGGGGGTGGCTGAATATTCGAGGCTGTTGGGCGTTTATGATTTGCCCATTCAAACTTGAGGTCCGCCATGAGCCTGAAGTGGAATCCGCCCATTCCCAATGGCATTCGGAGCCTGGCCAACAAAACCCGTCAGGGGTTGAGCGACGCGAGGGAGGTCGTTACCGGGAAGGCAAACGACATCAAGGATGCAGTCGTTGGCACGACGCATGATGTGACGAAGTCCGCCGTCGGCCACACGCGGGATGCCTTCGAGGCGGTGAAGCGCAACCCCGTCACCGAGGCCTTCCAGAAGTCCGTCACGGACCCGAAGGCCTTCGTGAAGGACGGCGTGAAGGGGGCTGGGGAGGTCACCCAGCACGCGCTGAGCTCCGCCAAGGAGGCGGTGCTCACGCCAATTGATGGCGCCATCGATCAGGCCACGGCGCCGCTGGAGTCGGCGCTGACGGAAGAGATCAAGAAGCTCGACAGTGCGGGCGACACGCTGATGCTGAGCGGCAACCTGGACCTCAAGGTGAAGTTGAAGGCCGGTATCGCCGGTGAGGCGGAAATCGAGCGCACCGCCGATGGCAAGTACCAGCTCTCGGCGGAAGTAACGGGGGATGTGGGGGTGGGATTGTTGGCCTCTGCCTCCGTATCGGCAGGAGGGCGCATGGAGTGGCAGTTCGACACCCCGGAGGAGGCGGCCAAGGCGGCCGTCATCCTGGGCAAGGGGCCCGCCGCGTTGGCGTCGGGGGGAGAGGACCACCAGTTCGTCCTGGAGCACCTTTCGGCGGTGGAAGTGAATGTCGGGGTGGAGGCGGAGGCGGGCCTGGGCGCGAACTTCGGGCCAGGCGGCGCGGAGTTGTCCGTCAGCCTGGGCGCGACCACGGGCTATCGGGTGGAGTTCGAGCAAGGCAAGCCGACGCACCTGGTGAGGACCACGGAGGTCGAGGGCTCGGGCGCGGCCGGAATCGCCGCTGGATTCAAGGACAAGGCGGGCTTCAGCTTGGGGGGAGACGTGACGGGCTCGGTGAGCCTGGAGACGAAGATTCCCCTGGATGCCAGTCAGTTGGACGGCAAGGACGTGTTGGCGTTCGTGGCCAATCCGGCGACCGCGGTGTTCGCGGGCCCCGCGGAGACGACCATCACCGTGGAAGGCTCGGTGGATGCGGGGACGCAGGGCCAGTTCTTCACGGCCGAGGTGAGCGGGCTGCGAGGTGAAGACGTCCAGGCGGTGACGAAGCGATTGCTGGCGGGGGAGTTTGTGAACGCCTTTGACGACGTGCAGGTGGAGGCGAAGGTTACCCAGGGCTCATTCGAGGACCGGGAAGCAGCGCTTGGCGCGAAGCTGGCCGTGGTGGACTTCGAGTTCAGCGCGCGGCATCGCGATGTCACGGTGGAGGGTGGGAACGGCAGTGGTGGCACCACGGTGAGCCTGGGCAGCGGGAAGCGCCGCGCGGCTGGCTCCGGCCCTTCGGGAGCTGGCGGGGCTCCGGGAAGTCCCGGGCCGTCAGGAGGCTCGGCGATGGAAGGGCCCGCCCAGGCCGAGAGGACTCCATTGAACAACCCGGCGAGCCGGCCTCCTCCGAACGAGTTCCGGGTGAACTCCGCGACGGGGCAACTCATCCCCACTGCCCGTTCTGAGTCCGCTCGTCCCCGGGCGGCAGGCCCCCTGTCGTCCCCTTCGAGGACGCCACGGGAGGAGAGTGGTGGCACCACCCGGTCCTCCGTGCCGGTCATCAGAAATCCTGAGTTGCCTGGGCGGACCACCCACGTTCGCTACGACGACGGCCGTGTGCACATCGAGGCGGGCCCGGCCGCGACGCCCGAGGACATCCTGGCACACATGGAGACGGCGCGAATCCTTCAGCGGTACGAGGGCGCCATCGGCAAGGTGCGCCAGCTCATCGAGCAGGTGAAGCAAGCCATTACAGGCATGCCGGGGTATGGGAGCCAGGGCTTCGAGTCCCGGTTGGAGGTTCAAAAGCTCTCCAATATCCTCCGGAGCCTGGAAAGCACCCAGGCCCAACTCCGGGAGACCCTGACCGGTGCGGAGGGAACCTCCACGCCAGCCACGGCGGCCCAGCTCGCGGACCTGGAGCGCCAGATTTCGAGCGTCGAGCGGCAGCTCCAGACGCATGCGGGCCAGGTGGACTCGCTCACTGCTGGACGCGGGTACGTCGCTAGGGAGGATGATGTCGCCCCCGTTGATGAAACGAGTCCGGAGGGGAGGCTGCCGCAAGGAGTTCCTTCCTGGGTGGCTGGCGCCCTTCCTCCCGGCGTTCCTCCGGAAGCGGTCCATCTCCAGGAGGCCACCGATGGGGCGGGGTCTCGCGATTATGAACTGCGCGACAGGGAACCGCATGCCGCGTATTGGGTTGGGGACACGTGGCTCTATCTGACTGACGGGAACGGGCGCATTGACATGGTGGTGAACCGGGCGGAGGTGACGTCTCTGCCGGCCGGGGTTGCCCCCTGGGTGGCTGGTGTCCTGCCTCCGAACATTCGCCCTGGGGATGTGAGGGTCGAACGGAGCATGGTGACCAATGGCGGGACGTTGAACCCGAACTTGAACAACCCTCAACCCGACACGGCCTACTGGGTCGATGGTCGGTTTCTCTTTGTGACGGACGCGCACGCGCGGACTGTTTTAGTCGAGGGAGACCTCCAGCGAGTGGGGCCGGGTGGGCAGGTTCGGCACCGGGAAACACAGAGGCAGGGAAGTCGGCAGTACCATACAAGCGAGAGTGGCGTATGGACCCCCATGGAGGTCTCGGATCACACTGGGACGCTTCGGTTCAAGTACAGGGGGGATGAGGGGGGACATTATGCCGGGGCGCAGTTCGGAGGGCCCCCTGAACGCATCAACATCTTCCCTCAGCCGGCCTACGAGAATGGCTCCGTGCGGAAGGGAAAGCATGACCCCCGGAGCTGGGATGGCGACGCGCGCCGGCATGCGACGAGCGAATCGATTCGCAACTGGTATGAAGCAGATCGGGAGCTGTCCCGGTACATCAATGCGGGTGACTCGGTTCGCATCCGCATTCAGCCTCAGTTCGTGGGGCGCGGAGGGAATCGGCCGGATAGGGTCTTCGTTCGCGCGACGTTGACAACCCAGACTGGGGACGTGGCCGAAGCGGACTGGCGCTTCAATAACACCATGAAGGTTCGTCAGCTGCCTGGCGCGAACCCATCAGGGGGGTGAGCGGTGGGAGCAGGTTCCTTCTTGGATGCATCGTGGCTTCGTTGCTCTTGCCGAGGACGCGCTGGCTCAGAGGACCGCGAAGCGAAGTGACGGGCGGCTCAACGCGCTGGGGCGCTCAGCCAGCATACTTACTTGGAGCGGGCGAGTAGGACGGGTTGAGAGAAGTGCACCCACCTCGTATTGACAGGGCGGGCGCAATCGTTTGCGCTCGCCTCCGTAGGACTTCCGCCATGTCCCGAATTCGTCCCGCCCGTATCGCCTCTACGGCCCTGGCCAGCCTCGCCGCCCTCGTGCTGCTCACCGCGGCGGCCCCTCAGCGGCCCGTCACCGAGTGGCGCGTCCGGCCCTCCGAGGCCGCTCGCATCGCGCGGGTGGAAGCGGGGCTCCCGCCCATCGAGCTTCCCGGCGCCGAGCCCAAGCACCTGTCGCTCCAGCAATGGATGGAGCTGTACGCGATACCGGGGCTGAGCATCGCGGTCTTCGACAAGGGCGCCCTCGTCTGGGCGAAGGCCTATGGCGTGAAGCAGGCCGGCGGCAGCGAGCCTGTCGCCATCGACACGCTCTTCCAGGCGGCCTCCATCAGCAAGCCCGTCGCCGCGCTCGCGGCCATGCACCACGTGGAGAAGCGCAAGTGGTCGCTCGACGCGGACATCAACGACCTGCTCGTTTCATGGAAGGTGCCGGAGAACGACTTCACGAAGGAGCAGAAGGTCACGCTGCGCCGGCTGCTCTCGCACAACGCGGGCACGACGGTGCATGGCTTCGCGGGGTACGCGGCGGGCGCGCCCGTGCCGACGACGAAGCAGATTCTCGACGGCGTGGCGCCCACGAACGGCGCGGCCGTGCGAGTGGACACCGTACCGGGGACGCTGACGCGCTACAGCGGTGGAGGCACGGTCATTGTCCAGCAGATGCTGGAAGACCAGCTCAAGAAGCCCTTCCCGAGCATCGCGCGGGATGCGCTCTTCACGCCACTGGGCCTGAAGAACAGCACCTTCGAGCAGCCGCTGCCCAAGGCCCTGGCCTCCCGCGCCGCAACGGGCACCCATTCGGATGGCAAGAGTGTCGAGGGAGGTTGGCACACCTACCCGGAGATGGCGCCCGCGGGCTTGTGGACCACGCCTTCCGACCTGGCGCGCCTCGCCCTGGAGGTGTCCAAGACGTGGAACGGCAAGTCCCGGCGCGTCGTCTCCCCGGCGATGGCCAAGCAGATGCTGACCCGGCAGTCCGAGCACTTCGGCATCGGCTTCGCGCGTCCTCTGGAGCAGGACTGGTTCGGGCACGGCGGCGCCAACGATGGCTACCGCGCCTTCTTCATGGGCTTCGCGGAGTCAGGCAGCGGCTTCGCTGTGATGACGAACTCGGACAATGGCTCACGCCTCTTCGAACGGCTCATGGCCAGCGTCGGCAAGGAGTATGGCTGGAAGGGCATCACCCTCAGGCCTGACCAGCCTGGGCTGATGGTCGACTTGCTGCTCCGACTCCAGGGGGTGGATTCCGCCATCGCGTGGTTCAAGGACCGCAAGAAGGACGCGCCCACGGACGCCGGATTCTCTCCGGACATCCTCAACGACATCGGCTACGGGCTCCTGAACCAGCAGAAAATCGCTGACGCCGTGAAGGTCTTCGAGGCCAACGTGGCGTCCTACCCCGACGATGCCAACGCCCACGACAGCCTCGGGGAGGCCTACGCCACGGCGGGCCGCAAGGAGGAGGCGGTCATTCGCTACAAGAAGTCGTTGGAGCTCAACCCCAAGAACGACAACGCGGTGAAGATGCTGGAGAAGCTGGGCGCCAGGTGAGAGCCATCCCCCGGTAGGCGTTGACGCAGGCTCGAGGGCTACAGGACGTAGCCCTTGGCCCCCACGAGAATCGACTGGCTGAGCAACGAGTGGAACTCGGTGCGGGGGCCTCCGTGGTGGAGCACACCCACGGCGAAGAGCGCCAGGCGGCTCCAGACATTCCACTCCGCATAGGCGGAGGCCTGTCCGCTGCCATCCACCAGGTTGAGGGAATAGCGGAGCTGCCAGGTGGGCCCGGTGTCCGTCGGGTTGTTCTGCACCTGCATGAACAGGTAGTGCCGCCCCAGCAGCGGCAGTCCGTTGTTGAGCGCCGCTCCCAGCGTCTGTCCCGCGAGCGCCGCATCGGGTGTGGGACTGGCCAGCACCGAGGACGCACGGCTGGCGATGTCGAAGTACCGCGCGCCATCCGCCCACCGGTAGCCCTCGTTGTTGTTCAGGTACTCCATGTAGACGGTGTGGCCGGAGTCCAGCGTGTAGCCAGCCCCGGCGAGTACGGCGTAGATGAGCCGGCCATCCTCCGCATGGCGAGGCAGGAAGGCGCCTCCCACGGCGTTGGGCAGCCGCTCGGGGTAGAGCGCGGCCGTTCCCTGCCGCAGACCCGCCTCCGCGTAGAGGAGCAGCGCCTCGCCCACCGTGGTTTGTCCGAACGCACCGAAGCGTGGACGTTCATGGGCCCACCGCTTGGAGGCATTCAGTCCCACGACCGAGGCCTCGGCCGTGTAGTCCAACTTCAGCAGCGACAGGGCCCGGAACCCGTCCTCCTTCTCCCATTGCCAGTCACCGCGCCCGTCGCCGAACTGGTGCGACAGCGACAGGGACAGCGCCTGCGTGGGAGACCAGGTCGCCTGGGCCACGTCCACGCCGCGCAGCTCGCGCATGGGGTTGTTCCGGCCGTTCTCGAAGTAGATGGGATTGCTGGGCGAACGGAAGTTGGACGGCCCCCACATGAGCACGTCCCGGCCCACGGACACCGCGAGCGACTGCATCGGATAGAGCGTCACCAGCCCCTGGTTCACCCAGGCATCGAGCCGCGTCTCCGAGCCCGCCTCTCTGAATCGCTGCCACTCGAAGCGAGCACGGGGCTTGAGGCTCAGCTCGAAGGTGTCCGCGACGAGCTTCAAATCAAGCCGCGCCTCCAGCTCCGAGTGGCCTCGCGGGAGCCGGGCGATGCGGTTGCCAGGGTTGAGCAGGCTGTTCTCACGCAGCCCCCGCTCCGTGTCGAGCGCCAGCACCTGGAGCCCGGCGGAGCCCTGCTCCAGCAGTTCCTGGAGCGCCTGGGCCCGCGCCGTCGTCCCCACGCCTCCCGCCAGCAGGCCCACGAGCAATGACAGGCCCGCTGACGGAGAGACAGGGATTCGCCTGGAGCGCATGAGGCTCAGTTCCCAAGCCGGTTGACGTCAAACGTCCCGCGCGCCAGCTCCGTCACCTGTACGTCGGCGTATTCCAGCGTCGTCCGGGCGGGCGTGAGCCCGTCCTGGATGGTCATCTTGCTCACGAAGGGGAACGTCTTGCCTTCGTGGGTGAGCTGGTTGCCGTACTCGAAGGTGGCGGACTTCAGCAGCTTGCCGGAGAGTGAATGGAACTCCGCCTTCACGCCGACCCGCCGCTCCTTGGAGACCCAATAGGTGATGCGGTCATAGGTGCAGAACGTGTTGACGGCTTTCAGCTCCAGCACATAGGTGGCCTCGCCGTTGACCTCCTCTTCGCGCAGCAGCGTGCCCTGGTAGTCGACGGCGTAGTTCGTCGAGGCGATGTCGCCCTGGGAGGCCTGTCCGGAGAGCTTCTGCCTCGGCGAGATGGGGATGGGCTTGCGGAGGCCCGGACGGCTCATCCACATGTTCCGGTCCACCTGGAGCAGCTTGGAGCCCTTGAAGCGCACGGGCTCCCGCGTCTCCGCGAGGCTGGCGGTGGCGTTGGCCTTCAGGTTGAGCACCCGCTCGGGCTCATTGTCCACGCCGCCTTGGGGCACGATGCGGACCGTCCAGCGGATGCCGGGAAGCCCGCCGCCCCGCGAGCGGTCCGAGGCCTTGAGAATCTCCGCCGCGTCCGGCTGCTCCGCCCGCACTGTGCCGGCGTGAAGGAGCAGCAACCCCATGATGAGCGTCAGGATGTGTTTCATGGTGGTGTTCCTCTCTCCGTCAGACGTGGCCCAGCGAATCGGTGATGTCCTTGCGAGCCGCCGTGCGCGCCGGGAAGAAGGCCGCGGCGATGCCCAGCAGGGAGAGCATGACGAACGTCCTCGCCATCCGGGGCACGTCGAGGTCCACCATCAGGCTGACCACGTTGGAGGAGTTCGGCGGCGTGTAGGTGATGCCCGCGCCGTTGACGGCCAGGCGCACCAGCAGCGTGAAGAGCAATCCTCCGGCGCAGCCCAGCACCACGAGCATGAAGGCCTCCGTGGTGAAGAGCCGCAGGATGCCCGAGCGCCGCAGGCCCATGGAGCGCAGCGTGCCAATCTCCCGCGTCCGCTCCACCACCGTCATGCTCATCGAGTTGACGATGCTCATGACCACCACGATGAAGACGTTGCTGAAGATGAAGGCGAAAATCATGTCGAACAGGCGCTTCACCTGGGCGTAGAAGCTCGACAGCTCCAGCCACGTCTTGAGCTCCACGTCGAAGCCCGCTTGCTTGAGCTGCGCCGTGAGCTCCGTCCGGGCCTGCTCGGTGAAGGCCTTGTCATCCAGCAGCACGATGAGCCGCTCCGCGCCGTCGAAGTCATACAGGGACTTCGCCAGGTCAAAGGGCAGGTACAAGAACTTGTCGTTGGTGCCGACGTTGCCCGTGTTGAAGTCATCCACGATGTCCACGTCTAGCGCATTGGCCTGACCTGTCACCGTGCTCACCAGCAGCGCGGCCGAATCACCGGGCTTCAGGTTGAGAATCCTGCCCAGGTCCTGCGCCGTCGCCACGCCAATGGGATTGTCCGCCTTCAGGTCACCCGACAGCTTGCGTTCGAAGCCACCCTGGAGCTTCTTGACGTCCTCGGGGACCATGCCCTCGCCCACGAAGACGGTGGACGCGGTGCCGTTGGACACCATGCCGCTGAGGGACATGCGCGGCGTTACCAGCCGCGTGTGTGGGTATTGCCGGAGGATGGGCATCACCCGGTCCAGGTCCGCCTTGGAGAACATGTACTGCGCCGGATGGAGGCGGCCCTCGGTGCGCAGGCCGCGCTTCATCACCGTCAGGTGTCCCAGCAGCTCGCCATGGATGGCCTGCTTGGCCAGCCCGCTGTACACATACTTGATGTAGCCCGCGAAGAGGCTGATGGACGCGAAGCCGAAGCCCACCGAGAGGATGGTGACGAGGCTGCGCCGGTGATTCTTCAGGATGTTTCGAAAGGCAATGGAGACGTAGTTCATCGCACAGCCTCGTCTGCCTGGAGCAGGCCGTCCTTGAGCAGGAGCTTCCGGTCGACCAGCTCCATGAGCCGCGGGTCATGGGTGGTGAAGATGAAGGTGACGCGCTTGGAGCGGTTGAGCTCACGCATGAGCTTGACCACCATGTAGCTGTTCTCCGAATCCAGGTTCGCCGTGGGCTCGTCCGCCACGACGATGGAGGGCGACGTGACGAGCGCGCGCGCAATCGCCACGCGTTGACGCTGCCCACCACTCATCTTGTCCGGACGCGCGCTGGCTTGATTCTCCAGGCCCACGTCCTTGAGCGCCTGGCTGGCGCGCTCGCGCACCTCGGCCGCGCCCACCCCCTGGATTTGCAGCGGCACCATCACGTTCTCCAGGGCGCTGAGCACGGGGATGAGGTTGAAGCTCTGGAAGACGAAGCCGACCTTGCGGCTGCGCAAGTCAGAGAGCGCGTTGTCCGCCAGCGTCGCGACGGGCGTGCCTTCCAGCCGCACCTCGCCGGAGGTGGGCGCGTCCACCAGCCCCAGGATGTTCATCAGGCTGGACTTGCCGCTGCCGGAGGGGCCCCAGACCGCCACGAACTCTCCCCGGTGGATGTCGAGGGAGACGCCTCGCAGGGCTTCGACCTTCGCCTCCCCCAGGACGTAGTCGCGCCGGATGTCCTTCAGAGACAGGAGCACGTCCTCGTTCGCCGTGCTTGCCGCCGTCCCTTCCAAGTGAGTCATGTCTGTGTTCCTCGATGCTAGAGCGCCCGGAGCAACGCCGCGCCGGCGTTGCCTCCGAACGAGTAGGAGTGCGCCAGGGCCGTCCGGACGGTCCGTTGAGGCCGCGGCTGTCGCACCAGATTGAGCTCGAACTCCGGCTGCTCGGTGCCGGCCTGGACGGGCAGCCCGCCGCCCCGGACCGCGCCGACACAGGCGAGCAGGTTGAACATGTCGCTGGCGGACTCCGCTTCGCCCAGGAGTCCCTTCACGCTGCTGAGCGGGACGGCGCTCGCGGAATCACCCAGCACCGTCCGGAGCGCGGCCACTTCCGCCCGGTCCAGGGTCTGCGTGGAGTTGCTCGCGGCGGCGATGTAGTCCACCGCGTCGGGAGCGGCGTCCGCGCCGCGAAGGGCCTGCCGCATCGCGGAGGCCAGACCGCGGCCCTCCGGGTGGTGGATGCCGAAGGCGTGCCCGTCGTGCGCCACGCCCAGGCCGGCGAGCTCCGCCAGCGGAGTGGCCCCTCGCGCCTTCGCGGAGGCGAGCGTCTCCAGCACCACCACCGCCGCGCCCTCGCCCATGATGTAGCCATCCCGCCGGGTGTCGAAGGGACGGCTCGCGTTGGCGTCGCTCAGCACGCCAATGTCATCCATGTCGAAGTGCGTGGCCGTGGTGAACAGGTCGAAGGTGCCCGCGATGAGGGCGTCCGCCCGTCCGGCGCGCAGGGCCTGTGCCGCCAGGGTGAGCACCTGGAAGCCACAGGCGTTGCCCGCGCTGATGGCGTAGTTGGTGCCGCGCCAGCCCCAGCGGATGCTGAGCGCGCTGGCCACCGCGTTCGTCACGGTCTCCTGGAACAGCAGCGGTTGGACGAAGCGTGGCTCGCTCGTGATGATGCGGTGCCAGATGTCCTGGCTGACCTCCGCCATGGCCCGGTACGTGCCCAGAAACACGCCCACCCGCTCCGGATTCCAGGTGGTGGGCCCATGTCCCGCCATCTGGAGCGCCTCCTCCGTGGCGAGCATCGTGTACTGCGTCCCCCGAGGCGCCCGCCGCAGGTTGTTGGAGCCCGTCAACGAGGCCAGGCTCCCCCGCGGGACGCGCGCGCCGTGCTTGCAGCCGCACCCGGACACATCGAAGTCCTCGATGGGGCGGATGGCGCTGCGCCCCTCGGCGAGTCCGTCCAGCAAGGTGGGGACACCCGCCCCATAGGGAGACACCGCCCCCATGCCGGTGATGACCACCCGCATCTCATCTGTCATTGGCGTACTGCCTGTCATGCGCTTCCCCTTGTGTTCCATCAGCCCTCCCAGCGCCGGAAGACCATCGCGGCGTTGTTGCCGCCAAAGCCAAACGCGTTGGAGAGCACCGCTTCCAACTTCGCGGGCCGGCTGCGGTGGGGCACGTAGTCCAGGTCGCACTCGGGGTCGGGCGTATCCAGGTGCAGCGTGGGCGGCAGGAAGCCGTCGTTCAGCGCCACCACCGCCGCGGCCGCCTCCATGGCGCCACTGGAGCCCAGGCTGTGTCCCACCATCGCCTTGATGGAGCTGACGGGGACGCGCGTCCGCTCACCGAAGACGTGCTTGATGGCGCGCGTCTCGATGACGTCATTGGCGGGCGTGCCCGTGCCGTGCGCCTTGATGTAGCCAATCTGCTCGGGCTTCATGCCCGCGCTCTCCAGCGCCGCCTGCATGGCCCTCGCGGGGCCGCGCCCCGTCTCGTCGGGCCGGGTCATGTGGTAGGCGTCGGTGGAGCCGCCATAGCCCGCGAGCTCCGCCAGGATGTTCGCCCCTCGGCGCCGCGCGTGCTCCTCGCTCTCCAGCACCCAGAGCGAGGCGGACTCACCCAGGAGGGTTCCGTCACGGTCCTTGCTGAAGGGGCGCAGCTTGTCGCTCGCCAGGGAGCGCAGCACGCCGAAGCCGGCCTGGGGCATCTCACTGAGGGGGTCGACGCCGCCCGCGAGCATCACCTCGCTCTGCCCGGAGCGAATCGCATCCATCGCCACGCCGAGCGCATGCAGTCCCGCGCTGCACGCGGTGGACATGACCAGGCTGAGGCCCTCCAGCCGGTACTGGCTGGCCACGTGGTCGCTCATGGCGCAGATGAAGCTGTCGAGCACCAGGGCCCGCCAGGGGTCCTTCGCCCTCGCCCGGCCGCGCCGATAGGGGTAGTGGAGCGCGGCGTATCCTTCCTTCGTCGCCGGCATTCCGCCCAGGTTGGTCCCGAGCACCACGCCGACTCGCGAGCGGTCCTCCGCGTCCAGGTCCAGCCCGGACGCCGCCAGCCCCTGCGCCGCCGCCACGCGAATCATCCGGGTGCCGCGACTGAGGGAGGGCAGCTCCTCGGGGCTGAAGTGCGCCGAGAAGTCGATGTTCTTCAGCTCGCCCGCGGACTGGCAGCGGTGCTTGCTGGCATCGAAGTGGGTGACGGGCGCGATGCCATCTCGCCCCGAGCGCAGTCCTTCGGAGAACTCCGCCAGGTTGTTTCCAATGGGCGTGAGAACGCCAATGCCGGTAACGACGACTTTGTTGCTCATCTTGTTCCTCTCGACCCGTGTTGCGCGATTTCTTGAAAAGACAGACGCGCTACAGCACCAGCCCGCCATTCACGCGCAGCACGTCGCCCACCACGTAGGCGCTCTCCGGTGAGGCCAGGAAGAGCGTGGCGTTGGCGACGTCCTCCACGGTTCCCAGCCGGCGGATGGGGGTGGCCTGGATGAAGCCCTCGCGCACCCCGGGGCGCTTCATCAGCCCCGCGACCATCTCCGTCTCCACGAAGCCAGGCGCCACGCAGTTCACGCGGATGCCGTGTGGCCCCAGCTCTCCCGCCAGCGCCTGGGTCAGCCCAATCAAGGCCCCCTTCGTCGCGGCATAGGGCACCTGCCCCGCGCGCCCCCGGATGCCGGCGGAGGAGGACATGTTGATGATGGCGCCATGGCCTTGCCGCACCATGGCCGGGATGACCGCCTGACAGCAGGCGAGCGCGCCGTAGAGGTTGACGTCCACCGTCTCCCGCCACGCCGCGGCCTGGAGCATCATCAGGTGCCCATCCCGGCTGATGCCCGCGTTGTTCACGAGCACGTCGATGCGGCCGAAGAGGGAAAGCGCCGTCTCGCGGAGCTGCTCCGGCACCTCGGGGCTGGCGACCGAGCCGGGGACCAGCACGCAGCGCCGGCCCCGCGCCTCCACCTCCGCGGCGGCCTGACGCGCGGCCTCCGCGTTGCTGCCGTAGTTGAGGACGATGTCCGCCCCTTCCGCGGCGAAGGCGACGGCGATGGCCTTGCCAATGCCTCGCGACGCCCCCGTGACGATGACCACCTGCTGCTGGAACCGCTGCCGTCTTGCCTTGGATTCACTCACCACAGACCTCCCGTGGCCGACAGGCGCTGTCCCGTCGTGAGGTTCGCCGCGCTCGAGCCCAGGAAGAGCACCGCCTCCGCGATCTCCTCCGCGCTCCCGAGCCGCCCCAAGGGGCCCAGCTCACCCTCGAGCCGCTCGCGCTGCGCGGGGGTGAGCCCCGCCGCCTCTTCCGCGAGCAGGTGGACCGCCAGCACATTCACGGAGATTCCCTGCCGCGCGACTTCGTTGGCCAGCGCGCGCGTCATCGCGGTGATGCCTTCGGCGGCCACCCGGCTCGTACCGCCGGAAGCGGCATCCACCAGATTGACGATGCGCCCCGAGCGCTTGCGCATCATCGGGCGGATGACCTCCTTGCAGAACCACGCCGTGCCACTCAGTTGCCGGTCGAGCACGGCCTTCCACTGACCGGCGCACAGGCCACTCAGCTGGCCGGGCGCGCGGCTCAACGACGCGTTGATGAGCACGTCGATGCGTCCCAGCTCGGTGACGACGCGGCGGACCCCCTCGCTCACGGCCTGCGCGTTGGACGCTTCGCAGGCCAGCGCCAGCTCCGCGCCCAGCTCCTTGGCGAGCGCGGTGGCCGCTGCCTCGTGTTCTGGCAGGAACATCAGGGCCAGCCGGGCCCCCGCCTTCGCGTGGCGCCTGGTAATGGCATTGGCAATGGGTTGTCCCGCTCCGGTGACGAGCACCACCTGCTGGTGGAGCAGGCCGTCCAGGAACGGCGTGATGGTTTCAGGGTGACTCATTGGACTTCGCCCCTCTCTGGGAAAGCACCATGACGCCGCTGGCGGCCGGGACGTCGCCGGCCCAGGCGTTGACCTCGACGCGCACCGTGGTCCGCCACTGTTTGAGAATGCGGGCTTCCATCCGCACGACGCTGCCGGCCGGGATGGGTGCCTGGAAGGCCATCGCTTCGATGCCGCCGAGGTACCAGACCGACGGCGTGGCCTCGTCGGGCCCGCGCAGGAGCAGGATGGCCACCTGTCCCAACGCATCCACCAGCAGGCAGGAGGGCAGGGCGGATGGCGCGTCCCCGAAGCGCTCGAACAGCGCCTCGTTGCAGGAGACCTGCTTGAACGCCCTGCCAAAACCCGGCTCGAGCGTCTCCAGGGTGTCGACCAGGAGCAGGGGGAACCGGTGAGGCGTTCCGCCGTGGATGCGGGCCATGGGGTGCTCAATCATGGGCACCCCCGCGCAGGACCACCGCCAGGGCGCTGCCTTCACCGCCCAGCGCCGTCAGCAGCGCACAGCCCGTGTCGAGCGCCCGGGTGGCCAGCACGGCGGCCAGCAGGCCCGCGGCGCTGAAGGTCTCTCCGTGCACTGGCTTGGGAAAGCGCACGGGCAGCCGCGCCGCGTGTGTTCCCAGGGCTTCGTGGAGCCCGCGCGACTCCCACCCGTCGAAGGCCCCTGGGCCGTTCGCGCAGGAGAAGACGGTCCCCAACTGCTCGGGCTCGATTCGAGCCGTGTGCATCGCGTCCCGCACCGCGCGGGCCAGCGTGTGGGCCTGGCGCGTGAGCGGGCCACCACGGTGCCCGCTCCCCAGGACCTCCGCATGGCGAGGCGCGCCGCGTGACACGGCCTGCGAACGCTCTTCCAGGACCAGGGCGCAGGCCGCCTCGCTCACGCCGATGCCATCGGGCTGGGAGAGGCCCGCGAGCAACCTGGGGGAGAGGGTGTCCGCGCCCACCACCACCATCCGGTCCGCCTGCCCCTCTTCGATTTGCAGGCAGCCGAAGCGAAGCGCCTCCAGTCCGGCGGCGTGGCCCGAGCACAGGGTCGCGGTGGGGCCGCGAAGGTCGTGCACCATGGAGATGTAGCCCGTCGCCGCGTTGGTGACGGTGTTCTGGAACACCACCGGGTTTCCGTAGCGGCCGCCCCGCTCCAGGATGCCCTCCAGGTACTCCTCGTTCGTGGGCAGGCAGCCGTAGCCAGAGCCGAACGCGATGCCTGTTTGAAGAGGCGCGCCGGGCCCGGCATCCTCGATGGCGAGCGTGGCCGCTGTGAGCGCGATGCGCCCGAGCCGGTCCAGGTGCCGCAGTTGCGCGGCCTGTTTCGCGAACATCGCGTCGGGAATGCGCTCCGGCGAAGCGGACGAAGGGCCCGTGTCGCCTCCCGAGAAGAGCTCCCAGAGGGCCGTGTGTCCCATGGCCCGGGGACTCACCGCGCCGAGCCCGCTGATGACGATGCGCCGGCTCATCGTTCCGCCCTCCCATCCTCGGGAAGGCGCCGGGCGATGAGGGCGACGTTCGCCCCGCCAAACGCGGACTTGGTGCTCATCAGGGTGTCGATGCGCTGGGCGCGGCCTTCGCCACGCACCACGTCGACGTCGCACTTCGGGTCCAGCTCCTCGCAGTGGAGGGTGGGCGGGAGGAAGTCGCGAGCCATGCCCAGCACGGAGCCGATGAGCTCCAGCGCGCCGGACGCTCCCAGGGTGTGGCCAAAGTACGGCTTGAGGGAGTTGACGGGCACCGATGTGGCCCGCGCTCCAAAGACCGCTCGCAGCGCCTGACACTCCGCGGGGTCATTGGCCGGCGTCCCGGTGCCATGCAGGTTGACGAAGTCGAGCTGCTCCGGCGTCAGGCCCGCCTGGCGCAAGGCGAGCGTCATGGCCTGCTGGAGGCCCCGGCCCTCCGGGTGAGGGCTGGTGGGGTGGTGGGCATCGCCCGCGCTGCCCCAGCCGCACAGCTCCGCGTGGATTCGCGCGCCGCGCTTGCGCGCGTGATTCAGCTCCTCCAAGACGAGGATGCCCGCGCCCTCGCCCAGCACCATGCCATTGCGACGGCGGTCGAAGGGCCGGCACACGGTGGGCGTCATGGCGCGCAGGACGGAGAAGCCGCTGAAGCTGAGCAGCGTCAGGGCGTCCGCGCCCCCGGCCAGCATCACCGAGGCCCGGCCCTGGCGGATTTCGTCCAGCGCCCGGCCCATGGCGAGGCTGCTGGAGACACAGGCCATGGTGACGGTGGACAGGATGCCACCCAGCCCGAAGCGGTCCGCGACGTTGCGGGCAATGGAGGAGAAGGGGACCTCTCCGAAGGCGCGGCGGCGGACGTCCTCATCCCCACCGGCGCGGATGACGTGTTCAAGGGACAGGGCGGGCCCACGGCTCGTGCCCAGCATGACGCCCGCCTCCTCTCGCCAGTGCCCATCGGCTTCGAGCCCGCTGTCACGAAGGGCCTGCTCCGCGGCATGGAGGGCCAGCCTCGACACCCGGTCCACGCCGCCCGGTGGTTCCTCCGGCAGGTCCACCACGCCCGCGGAGTACGTCCGTCCCTCGATGTCAAAAGGCGCGGTCCGCTGGATGCCGCTGCGGCGCTCCACCAGGGCCTGCGCGAGCGCTTCGGCGGACAGGGCATTGGCGGCCGTCACGCCCAGGCCGGTGATGACGACACGCTGTGGGCTCACGAGACTTTCTCCAGCGGCTCGGACGGCGCCGTGTCCACCAGGCAGTCATGGCCTGGAATGATGTAGCGGTATTCGCAGAGGAGCTTCCGGCGGGTGTGGCTGTAGAGCTCGGTGTCCTGCGCGAGCTGGAGCTCCCGCTCGGCGTTCTCCACCAGGGACTTCCGCGTGAAGAGCGCGTCCCCCGCGATGAGAATCTTCCGAGGCGCGTCCTCATCCTCCGTACGGGCGCGGTGCGCGACGACGGAGATGTGCCCATGGGTATGGCCCGGCGTGGGCAGCACCTCGACCTCCTCGGTCAGCCAATGACTGCCATCCACGGGGACGAAGCGCGCATCGCGTTCGAGGACGCGGTTGTAGAAGCCGATGTTTCGCGTCACCTCGCGCACGATGGAGCGGACATAGAACTCCTTCACCGTCTGGTAATGCTCGCGCAGCAGCTCCGAGGTCGCGGCTTTCCCAGGCGTGAGGTCCTGGTGATACGCCTCGATGAAGTGCGCGTTCTCGACGAAGTCCTTGGCGCCCACGACGTACCGCGCGTTGCGGAACAGCAGGTGGTTTCCGCAATGGTCGTAGTGGAGGTGGGTGGCGACGACCACGTCCACGTCATCTGGCGTCAGGCCGTGTTTCTTGAGTGCCAGCACCAGGCGGTCCGCGTCGTCGCACAGACCGCTGTCCACCAGGATGTTGCGCTGTTGGGACTGCACAAGGGTGACCGTTGAGCGCAGCCGTGGGAAGCCGCTCCCCTGGAGCAGCACGTTCAAGAACATGAGATGTGTTTCCTTGCGCTAGGCGCCCAGCATCAATTCGCCGTCAGCGACCAGCTCGTCGCCCACCCGGGCTTCGACCTTCACGTGGTGGATGGTGCCCAGGCTCTTGAGGTGCGTGGCCCGGACCCGGAGCTGATCTCCCGGGACGACGGGGCGGCGGAAGCGCATCCGGTGGATGTTGGCCATCACCCCGGGACGCGCTGCCTTCCGGGCCGCTGGCTCGTCGGACACACCCACCGGGCGGCCCTTGGTGCGCAGCATGACGCCCGCCACCTGGGCCATGGATTCGACAATCAAGACGCCGGGCATGATGGGGTGCTCGGGGAAGTGCCCTTGGAAGTAGGGCTCATTCGCCGTGACGCACTTGATGCCCTCCGCGAACACGCCGGGCTCCAGGCCGTCAATCCTGTCGACCATGAGCATCGGGTAGCGATGCGGCAGGAGTTGGAGGAGGTCCTGGATGCCGAGCGTGGAAGGCGCTTCTTCCCGTGCGCTATGCACAGGCGGCCTTCTTGTCTTCCTCGAGGAGCCGGTTGACGAACGCGGCGAGCGTATTGATGGAGTGGAACTCCTTGGCGACGCTGTCGTCCTCGATGACGACGCCCCACTTCTCCTCGATGCCGACGACGATTTCCAACGCCTCGACGCTGTCGAGCCCCAGGCCGCCCGCCTCACCGTCCTGCGAGTCGCTCCCGAACAGCGGGGCTCCGTCCGGGATGCTCGCGGGGTCGATGTCGAGCCGCAGGCGGTCGACAATCATGGCCTTCAGGCCGCTCTTCACTTCCGTGGTGTCGGGTTGCATTGGATTCCCCTGGTGTTGAGAAGCCAACGTAACGGACCACTCTGACATTGCCGGATAGGCGGATGGCCTCGTCCGACCCAGGGCGCCGGGACGCTACCGGCGCCCCGAGGTGAGGCTCAGGAAACGCGAGGGAAGTCCACTTCGGTGCCGGCCACCACGTTGAGGTAGTTGGTGAGCACGTTTTGCGCGACGGCGGCCACCACCTCCACCAGCTCCGCGTCACTCAGCCCTACCCGGCGTGCCTGCGCGAGCTGCGGCCCCACGTCCGCCGCTCGCGTCCGTGGTGGTGGTGAACGCCGAGTCCTTCAGGGACACCGTGATTCCCTCATGCGTGGTGGCGCCCTCCAGCAGGATGGTGCCTGACACCCGGCTCCTGAGGAGCTTCAGCGTGAGGGTGACCGTGGTGGCCTTGTCAGCCTCGACCGAAACGTCCTGCTGCAGCGGCTCATAGCCCACCGCGAGGACGGAGAGGGTATAGGTCCCGGGCGTCAGGTCCGTGAAGGCGAAGCCGCCGTCCGCGCCCGGAGTCGCCTTGGCCCCGGTGTCGAACAGGGTGACCTCCACGTCCTCCGGGGGGGGCGCCATCGTCCAGCACAACCCGTCCCGCGATGCTGCCCGGACGCGCATCGGGTCCTTCGTCATCTCCATCTCAATCTCCATCACACGCGGGAAGGATGGCAATCCCCAGCATGCGCGCGACGAGCGCGCCCAGTCGATTCAGCTTCATGGTGTCTTCTCCAAGGAGATGCGCAGCGGCATGCGCGCAGTCTGGCTCTGGCGATGGGCCCACCGGCCTTGCCCGCATGACAGGTGGACCCAATGACGTGCGGGGAACCTGGAAATTCACAGCTGCAATCCAATTTCAGGAAGCGGAGGCCACGCTCGAGGCGGCGGGTCGCCATTGAGAGTTGTCTGCATTTGCAGACAGGAGGGACACCGGATTCGGATCGAAATTGCAGGCGTTTGAGCCTGGCGACGGCCGCTCCCAGCCACCGTCAGGCTTGTGCTCGCGGTGAGGGGCTTCGCCACCCGACGTGGCTTGACGCTGCTCCTCGTGGGGGCCAGGGTTGATGCGGTGCGGCATGCCCCATTCCACCGAGGTCCCGACATGAACGCGATGAAGCACCTGCTCCTGTGCTGTGTGACGCTGCTGACAGCGCCCTGGGCAGCCTCCGCGCAGGTCACCGCCAAGGCGTCCTTTGACTATCCGCCGCTGAAGGAGGCGCAGAACTTCGTGGGGCCAGTGGCGCGCGCGAAGCTGCCCGAGGGCTGGCCCGCGGAGGACCACCACATCCGCATCTCCGAGGTGAAGTTCGGGCGCGGCGCCATGACGCGCTGGCACCGTCACGGTGGCAGTCAGTACCTGTTCGCCACCGGTGGGCAGGGCCGCCTGGAGTACTTCAACGCGGAGGGGAAGGTCGTCGGCGTGCCCATCACCGGGCAGACGAAGGTGCACACGCCGGGAGGCACCTGCCACCGTCATGGCTCGGATGGCACCACGGAGGTGTTCTCCCACGTCTACGTGACGCTGGGCGACACGTACTGGGACGACTGCGAGCGTGAGTTCAGCCAGGGCGCGCCCGCGAAGAAAGCGCCCGATGACACCGTCCTGCTGACCATCTTCCTGCGGCATGACCAGACGAAGAACCTGGAGCAGATTCAAGCCATCCAGAAGAAGCAGGGGTTCTTCCAGCAGTTCCCGCCCACCGGCGTGGAGATTGTGAGCTGGCACGTCGTCATGGGCATTGGCCAGGTGGTGACGCTGAAGGTGCCCGCCGCGAAGCTGCGGGATGTGAACGTCGCGCTGGAGAAGTCGGCCTGGGGCGCCTTCCGCACCGAGTTCTATCCGACGTACGACTTGTACCCGGTCATCCACACCCAGCTCGCCAATCCCAAACGCAGCGGGCCTTGACCTTGCCACTGGTGTCAGGGGCTAGGTTCGGCTTCAGGAGGTCGGATGAACATCGGAGAACTCGCCCGGCGCACGGGCTGTAGTGCGCGCTCCATCCGTCATTACGAGAAGGCGGGGCTGCTCACCTCGGGCCGACGCTCGAACGGCTACCGGGACTTCGATGCGGAGTCGGTGCCCCGGGTGATGCAGGTGGCCCACTTCATCCGCCTGGGCTTCTCCCTGGAGGACATCCGCACCTTTCCCGGCTGCATGCTCCGGGACGTCACCCGGGCCATCTGCCCGCAGGCGCTCGCGCTTCACCGCAAGCGGCTGGAGGAGTTCGACCAGCAGCTCCTGGAGCTTTCGGGGCGCAGGGAGCGGCTGGCCCAGGCGCTTGACGCGAACGCACAGCCTCGTCCCCTGCACCGGGTGAGGTCCGCATGAACCGGCGCGATTGGATGAAGACGGCCCTGGTGGGCTCGGGCCTGCTGTCGATGCGGGGCGCCCTGGCGGCATCACCCGCGCGGGGAAAGCCGTCGCGCCGCACCTTCCTCCTGGTGCATGGCGCCTGGCACAACGCGCTGCACTGGACGCGCGTCACGGAAGCGCTCTCCGCGCGAGGTCACCAGGTGGTGGCCATCGACCTGCCGGGGCATGGCCTGAATGCGCGCTTCCCCAACGCCTACGTGACGGGGGAAGCGGCGGGCTTCCGTGAGGAGCGCTCTCCTCAGGCGGACGTCACGTTGGAGGACTGTGCGGCCGCTGTGGTGACCGCGCTGGAGAAGCTGGGGCGGGGGGCTGGTGGGACGAAGCCCGTGCTCGTGGGGCACAGCGCGGGAGGCACCGTCATCACCCGGGCCGGGGAGCTGGCACCCCAGCGCATTGGCCGGCTCGTCTATCTGAGCGCGTATTGCCCGCTGCGTCTGGGCAGCGCCAGTGGCTATGGCGCACTGCCGGAGGCACGCACCGGCTACGGGGAGGCGCTCTTCGTGGGAGACCCGGGGAAGCTCGGCGCGGTGCGCATCAATCCGCGCGGTGGCCTGGAGTATCTGGAAGCCCTTCGCGCGGCGTACTACCAGGACGTGTCCCTGGCGGACTTCCTGCCCTTCGCGCTCTCGCTGACGCCGGATCTCCCGCTGTCGCTCTGGACGTCGAAGGTTGGCGCGACGAAGGCGCGCTGGGGCCGCATTCCTCGCAGCTACATCCGCTGCACCCAGGACCGCGCGCTGGCCCCCGCGCTGCAGGACCTCATGATTCGCGAGGCCAACGCCTTCACGCCCGGTAACGCCTTCACCGTGGAGTCGCTGGAGGCTTCGCACTCGCCCTTTGCTTCGCAGCCGGAGAAGCTCGCCGCGCTCCTGGACGGCCTGCGTTGATGCGGACGAAAATCGGATGACGGGATGCGGTTATTCGGCACCGTGGTGTGATGTTAAGTTGCTGGAATCACTGAGCCTTCGTGGGTGCGCGGAGCTGTCCTCGCATCCGTGAGCGATTGGGCGGACGGCCGCGCGCCTGGGGGGTGCTCTTCGTGGAGCACCGCTTGGCCGTGTCGCGCGCGAGGCTGAAGGGGCCACGGCGCCCTCTTGTGCACGGTGTTCGTAACTTTCGTCGCGGCACGGTGTTGAATGCGTGGGCCGGCCAGATGGCGGGGCCCGTGCCTTCACACCGGGGTGAAAGACGCGATGAACCCACCGCTCACTCGTCGTCAGTTGCTGCGTGCCCTGGGGCCGACAGTGGCGGGGCTCGCGTTGACTCCGGGGGCCCTGGGCAGGGCGTTCGCGGCCAGTCCACGGGCCGCCGCGCGTGGCACGCTGGTGACTGTCTTCCTGCGAGGCGGCGCGGATGGCCTCTCCCTGGTGCCTCCGATGGAGGATGCCGCGTACCACCGGGCGCGTCCCACGCTGGCGTTGAAGGACCAGGGCCCGGAGGCCGCGCTGAAGTTGTCAGGTCCCTTTGGTCTGCATCCGAGGCTCGAAGCGTTGATGCCGTTGTGGCGCGACGGGCAACTGGCGGTGTTGCACGGTGTGGGGTTGCCGGAGCCGGTCCGCTCCCACTTCGACGCGCAGGACTTCGTGGAGTCGGGAACGCCGGGTCGCAAGTCGACGCCGGATGGCTGGCTCAACCGCGCGCTGGACGAAGAGGACGGCGCCGCGCTGCGCGCCGTGGCGCTGCAACCCACGCTGCCTCGCGCGCTGTTCGGGGACGCAGGCGCGGTGGCCATGGGGCGGCTGGAGGAGTTCCGGCTGCGAGGCGGCCGCCGGGGCGACGAGGCCACCCGGGGCTTCAGCGCGCTCTACGCGGGCGCCGTGGACGAGGCCCTGCGGACGACGGGGCAGGGCGCGTTCGAGGCGATGTCCCTGTTGGACGAGGAGCGACTGGCGAAGCTGCCCGCGCGCGCGGAGGTGGACTACCCCAAGGGGCAGCTCGGACAGCGGCTGCGGGACATCGCGCGGCTCATCCATGGTGACGTGGGGCTGGAGGTCGCGGCGACGGAGCTGGGCGGCTGGGACACGCACGCCGCTCAGGGCGCCGCGACAGGAGCGTTCGCCAATCGCTGCCAGGAGTTGGGCGGTGCGCTCGCGGCCTTCGCGCAGGACCTGGGGCCTCGGTTGGAGCGCGTCACGGTGGTGGTGCTCACGGAGTTCGGCCGGACGGTTCGCGAGAATGGCAGTCGTGGCACGGACCACGGCGTGGGCAGCGCGATGTTCGTGCTCGGCGGAGGCGTGAAGGGCGGCAAGGTGTACGGACGCTTCGAGCCGCTGGAGATGGACCGCTTGCAGGATGGCCGCGACGTCCCCGCCTGGACGGATGTGCGCGCACCGCTGGCGGAGGTCCTGCGCGCCCGCCGGCCTGGGGTGGCGCTCGACAAGGTGTTCCCTGGCTTCGCGTCGTCTTCGAGTCTGGGACTGTTCGGGTAGCGGATTCGAGGTGTGCGGGTTGGACAGGGGAGCGGCGGAGAACCGCCGCTCCCCTTCGCGGCCGCGCCGAGCTTCAACGCGCTTTCGGCGTCAGCTCAGGGCCCGTCGCTCAGCGGCAGCAGGCGATGCGGCCGCAGTTTGTCTAGAGACAGGTGAGCTCGTTGGGCGTGGGCGTGGCCGGGCAGGTGGCCTCGGCATCGCCGCCGGTGATGAAGGCCAGCGTCGCATCCTCCAGCTCCATGACAGACGCGGGGCTGGCCGGAAGCGCGGCGCGCTCCGCGTCGGACAGGCTGTCGTAGTAGTCGGCATCACGCCAGGCGCGGAGGATGTGGTTCTTGTCGCTGTGGCTCATGGTGCTGCTCCTCTTGGGTTGTTGGAGGACTGCCAACGGAACCGCCAACCCACGCGGTACCGGAGTTCGTCGAGGAACGAGGCTGCTTCACGAGACAGGCGGGGCGACGGAGAGCACGTCAGGCACCCGCTCCGGCGCCGCGAGCCGCAACAGGCCGTGGGCGATGCCCGCGAGCCCCACCATCAGTCCGGGTGTCTCGATGCTGTCGGGCAGGCCATGCAGATGGCCGTGCGTCTCGATGCCCTGGAGGATGCCGCCCGCGAGCTGGTAGGTGCGCCGCAGCAGCGTGTCATCGTGCAGCGCGCGTGCGGCCTCCAGCAGGAAGAGCACGTTGCCCAGGTCGCCATGACACAGGCCATGGTTGTAGCCCAGGCCACCCGAGAGCGTGGCGCTGACCGCCGCCGTGATTTCCCCGCGCACCTGCGCGTCATCCAGTTGCGGCAGGCTTGAGATGCGCCCCAGTCCGATGCCGGGCGCGCCATTGCACCAGCCGCACATGAAGGCCGGCCCAGCGCCACCGTGCATGCCGGCGTCGGCGCGCAGGTCGGGCCAGTCGTCGGCCTCGGGCGAGAACTGGCCGCGCTCATACGCCAGTGCCTCCAGGGCTGCCGAGTGGAAGCGAGCCTCCCCCGTGGTGGCGGCCAGCCTCAGCAGCGCCAGCGCGATGCCCGCTCCGCCATGGGCAAGGCCGCACAGGGCCGTCCCACCCGTCGAAGGTGAAGGCCAGCCCAGGCCCTGTTGCTGGGGTGTGGCGGTCAGGAGCAGCCGCTCTCCGCAGGCCCGCGCGAGCCGTGACGCTCGTTCGGACGGGTGCTGGCCCGTGAGCGTCAGCAATCCGAGCAGGGCCCCCGCGCATCCTCCGCCCAGGTCCAACTGAGTGTCCTGCTCCACGAGAGGGGCCATGGCGTCCACGAAGGACTCAGCGGTCTCGAACAGCGCGCGTTCTCCCCACAGGGCTCCCAGGTGAGTCAGCGCGTAGAGAATGCCGCCCCAGCCACTCAGGAGGCCCGCGCCTCGCACGTGCGTGGGCGATGCCTCCAGCCGCCACGCCAAGTGGCGCAGCGCGCCCTGGGCCGCCTGGGTGAAGCGTGCTTCGCCCGTCACGGCACCCAGTTGCGCCAGCACCAGCGCGATGCCCGAGAGCCCCTGGTAGAAGTCCGTTCCGACCTGGACGAGCCGCCACTCCTTCGTGTCGGCCTGTTCGAGCGACAGCCAGTGGGACTGTCCCGCGCCGGAGAAGGACAGCGCCACCAATCGCTCTCCCGTGCGTCGCGCGGCCGCCAGCAGCGCGTCCGGGTGCGCGGGCTCGGGCGGCTCGCGGAAGGGATAGCGAGGGCGCTCGCCCGGTCTCTCCGCCAGCCGGACCCTCCCGAGCGCACTGCGCAGCAACGCGAGTTGCCGCTCGTGGTCATCCGGTGACAGCTCCAGGATGCGACGTCGCGCGCGCTCCAGCCCGGAGGTGTCGAAGAAGTCAGGGAGGCGGCGGCCCGCGCCCGACCACAGGTCCTTCGAGCCGGGCAGGGTGGTGAAGCGGGGAATGTCGCCCCGCTGCAATTCCTCCTGCTCCAGGGGGATGAGGGCCGCCAGGTACGGGCGCTCCTTCACGGCGAGCCAGAGGTGGTCGAAGAAGCGCTGCCGGTCCAGCGCGTCCCCCATCGCGTGGGGGTGCATGCTTTCGTGCAGCAGGGCGTCGTAGCTAGCCGTGCCGCGGAACAGCACCCGCACGGGCGCGTGTTCGAACGCCGCGAGCGGTCCTCCGGGGGCAATCAGCGCGTCACGGTGCTCGGCGAGCAGCCGGTACATGCTGGAGAACCCCTGCGCGAGCGCGTCCGCCTGCTCCGTCACGGAGAGGTCCTGTCCTTCCATGCGAGGACGGTTCGCCGCGCCAGGAATCTCCATCCGTCGCCGTTCGAAGCGGAGCTGGTCCGTGCCGTGCGCGGTCGCCACCAGGTAGCCCAGCGGTGTGAGCTGTCCCTCGCCGGCGCCCAGGGCGCTGAAGTCCACCTCCGTGCCGTCTTTCGAGCGCCACGCGGGCTGGGGCAGCAGCCCGCTCTTGAGCACCGTGCCGTTCAGCACCGCGCCGGGTTGCTGCTCCAAGTCACGGGGGGAAGCGGCGAGCGTGTGGGGATGGAAGAGCGTCTCCAGGTCCACCAGGACGGGGTGCTCGCCCACGGCGATGAGGTTCTCGTAGTGGATGTCGGTGACATCCAGCGCGTAGAGCAGCGCCACCAGCGCGCCTTGCCGGAGGTGGAAGCGCCGTACTTCCCCCACTGACTGACAGGGCGCGGCCTCCACGAACTCCATCCACCCGTAGCCGTCGGAGTCGAGGACCTCCACCGTGCGAAGTGGCGGCGTGAGTCCGCGCGCATTCAGCCAGGAGCCGAGCTGCTGGAAGGCGACCTCCGCCGCGAGCGGGCGCGGCTTGTAGACGAGCCGCAGCCCCGAGGCGAAGCGGAGCAGGAAGACCGTGCGTCCACCTCGGTGTGGGTCTGAGAGGCCGCCCTGGGCCTCGACCAACGGACCGGCGGGGACGCCGCCATGGAAGTGGCGCCACAGCGCGGTGGCATCCCGGGCCAGCCGCTGCATCAGCTCCACGCCAGCGGCCTCCCACGCCGTGATGGTTTCCACTGCCTGCCGCGCCATCACCGGGTAGCGAGCGAGGACGTCGAGCGCCACGTCCCGTTGCCGGAGCAGGTGGGCGAAGTCCTGGAAGCGTGCTTCGGAGGTGTCCCCCTTGAGCCGTCCTTCGAGCTGGGCGATGCGCAGCTCCACCGCGAGCGTCCGTCCCAGCAAGGGCATCAACAGCCGTGGAAGCGGCGCAAGCATCAGGCGGGCCGTGTGCTCCGGTTCGAACGGCGCCTCGGGAGTGTCGCGCCGGCATGCGTCCAGGGCGGCGACGAGCCGTGCGTGCGCCTCGTGGACGAGTGGCTCGACCAGCCCGAGCAGGGCCGAACCCGGTGGCGTGGGCTCTGGCCAGGGGAAGGATGGCGCCGTCGCGGACGTGTAGGCCCGCTCGATATCGCGTTGCCACGACGGCGGTGCGCCCATGCGCGCGTGCAGCGCTTGAGAGGACTCCCCGAGAAGGGTGTGCAGCTCCGCTTCCGTCAGCCCGGAGGCGCGCAGACGCTGGGCCCAGAGGGCGTCCCGTGAGAGGGGTTCCTGTTTGCGCCAGCGCTCCAGCCGGCGCCGCGCGCGTGTCTCGTCCACTGTGGCGGGAGCGCCTTGCATCCGAAGCGAAGGCAGCCGCTCTTCCAGGGCATGGCCCAGCACCCATTGAGACGTCACGCCTTCTCCAATCCAGGCGCTGGCCTGGGGTGTCCGATTCGTTCAGTGGCGTGTCTGTGTTAGGTCTTGAAGGGCTATCGTCGCACTGTCGCGGGCGCGCGGGCCAGGGGTTCTGCTTGGAGCAGGTGGGCGTGATAGGTATTGCCCACTCTCGGGATGACGCCGCCCGTCGTCGCGCTGCGTTGCGAAGTGCGGCAGACTGAGGAGATGTCGCGCCTGCGTCGCATGCTCATCCTCATCCTGGCCACCTTCGGTACGCTCTATCTCCTGATGTGTGTGGCGGTGTTCGCCCTGCAGCGCTCCATCCTCTATCCGGCGCCCAAGGGCACGCCGCCGCTGGAGGAGACCGACGGCTTCAGCCGCCTCCCGCTGGACGGTGGGCTGTACGTGGACCTGTTCCACCTTCCAGCGCCTCCGGGGGCGCCCACGGTGGTGCACTTCCATGGCAACGGCGAGGAGGTGTTGACGCAGATTGGCCTGGGCAACTTGATGCAGGCGCGAGGGCTGGGCTTCCTCACCGTCGAGTACCCAGGCTATGGCGCATCACCGGGAAGTCCCTCGGAGAAGGGCATCTACGCCGCGGCGGAGGCGGCGCTCGCCTGGCTGCGCGCGAAGGGCGTGACGCCACAGCAGACGGTGCTCAGCGGCCGGAGCCTGGGGACGGGCGTGGCGGTGGAGATGGCCTGGCGTGGGCACGGTTCCCGGGTCATGCTCGTGAGTCCGTACACCTCCATCCCGGACATCGGCGTCACGGCCTTTCCCTTCCTCCCCGTCCGCTTGCTGGCGAGGGACCGGTTCGACACCGCGTCCAAGGCCGCCGCCATGAAGCTCCCCGTGCTCATCATCCACGGCGAGGAGGATGACCTCATCCCCGTGAGCATGGGCCGCCGGTTGGGCACGCTCTTTCCCCACGCCGTGGTGGAGACGGTCGCGGGGGCGGGGCACAACGATGTCCTGGAGGACCCTGGCAAGGTCTACAAACACCGGATGGCGTCCTTCGCGCTCGGGGAGCCGTGAGCCGCGGCGTCTGGTGGGATTGACGCTGTCTGTCATTGTCTCCGGCCAGACAGCGGCTCCCGGGTGTCTGGCTTCTCGGCGGGCCGAGTGGAAGAGTGGCGGGCGCTTCACGTCCCCCTTCGACTGCAAGGAATTCCCCATGCGAAACGTGATGGCCGTGGTGGTGTCGTTGAGTGCCGCGTTCCTGATGGCCTGCGGGCCCATCCCCGAGGCTGGCGAAGGCGGCGCGCTCCCGGAGGACACCCTCAGCGCTGAATCCATGGCCCTCATCGACCCTGTCTGTGGTGACGGCGTGTGCTGCATGGAGCGCATGTCGGAATGCCCCAGCGACTGCCGTGGGGCGATGGCGGGCTGGGCGACAGGCAGTGTTACGTCGCGTTTTGAGCGCCCCTGGAGGGCACGCCGTCATTTGCCCTTCGCGCCCCGGCCCTGGGCGCTCCCCGGGGGCGCCGGTGCCGAGAGGCTCTCCTCGAGAAAGTCGAGGAAGGCTGACAGCCGCCGGCTGGGGCTCTGCCCCGCGGTGTGCACGGCGTGCAGCTCCGTGGCGGGAAGGGCGAATGGCTCCAGCGCGGGGACCAGCCGGCCCGCCTGGAGGTCTGCTTCCGCGTCACAGGCCGTCTTCAGGATGACGCCCGCGCCTTCGAGTGCCCACGCGCGGAGCACGCCGCCGTCATTGGCCATCCGGTCGCCGGAGACGCGGACATGGAAGGCCCGTCCGGCCTCGTCGCGAAAGGGCCAGCTCGTTTGGGGCGCGCCGCGCCGGGCGAGCACGAGGCAGTTGTGGCGCGCCAGCTCGCTGGGGTGCGTGGGAGGTGGGTGCTTGGACCAGTAGGCTTTCGCCGCGCACACCACGCGGCGGCTCGTGAAGATGCGGCGTGCTGTCAGGCGCGAGTCCGTCAGTGGGCCGAAGCGCAGGGCCACGTCGATGCGCTCTTCGATGAGGTCGACCACGGCGTCGCTCAGGAACAGCTCGATGCGCACGCCTGGATGCAGCCGGAGGAAGCTGTGGACGAGCGGCGCCACGCGCGCCCGCCCGAAGTCGTTGGTGGTGGTGATGCGCAGCCTCCCGGAGAGCGCCCGGCGCTGTCCCGCGACGGCGCTCTCGCTCTCCGCGAGGTCCGCGAGGATTCGCAGGCAGTCCTCGCGGTA
>JBKGHI010000599.1:0-1044 GCA_046520405.1 Myxococcus sp. 1LA | reverse complement strand
CCGGCGTCTCTCGTCCGGTCTCGCTCCCAACCCCATTACCGCTACACACTCCTAGAGGACGCATGCGAGGATTCGCCGTTGCCGGACTGCTCTGCCTGGGTTTCACCTCCGCGTGCGCCTCGCGCGCGGCCAAGCCCGACCCGGTGGAAGAGCCTCCCCGTTCGTCGAAGTCGCCGAAGTCCCGCGGTGGCACGCCCGGCGTGACGAAGCGCGAGCAGATGCCGCGCTCGTACCTGGGCGAGGGCCTGGCCTCCTTCTACGGCCCCGGCCTGCACGGGCGGCCCACCGCGAGCGGCGAGCGCTTCAACCAGGAGGCGCTGACGGCCGCGCACCGCAAGCTGCGCTTCGGCTCCTGCCTGCGCGTGGTGAACATGGAGAACGGGCGCTCGGTGAAGGTGCGGGTGAATGACCGGGGCCCCTTCATCGACGGGCGCATCGTGGACGTGTCCAAGGGCGCGGCGCGGAAGCTGGACATGCTGGACAAGGGCGTGGTGCGGGTGCGCCTGTACCGCTGTGATGACCGGCTGTCGGAGATTCCGCAGGCAATGTGGGCCGCGCCGGTGTAGTGAGCCGTCCCATGTTTCTCGCGCTCGACACCTCGACGTTGACGTTGTCGCTGGCCCTGGTGGAGCGCGCGCCGGATGGCGCGCTGCGCACGCTGGAGCACGTGGTGGTGGGGCCGCCCCGCAAGCAGAGCGAGGTGCTGCCCGGCATCGTCGGGGAGTTGCTCGAACGGCACGGCGCCGCGCTGCCCGCCCTGGAGGGCATGGTGGTGGGGCTGGGGCCGGGCTCCTTCACGGGGTTGCGCATCGGCCTGGCGACGGCGAAGTCGCTGGCCTACGCGACGAAGCTGAAGGTGGCAGGGGCCTCGTCGTTGGCGGCGGTGGCGCTGGAGGGGCCCGAGGACGTGCCGCTGTATTGCCTGGCGGTGGCGCGCAAGGACGACCTGTACCTGGGGGCCTACGTGCGCCGGGGCGGCACGGTGGAGCCGCTGGAGCCGGAGACGGCCATGTCGCCCGCGGAGGTGGCCGCGCGCATGGCCGC
>JBKGHI010000598.1:0-1050 GCA_046520405.1 Myxococcus sp. 1LA | reverse complement strand
CCTCGTCCAGCAGCGAGGCGACGACGGGCAGGTGCCGGGGGCGCAGGGCCAGCGTGCGCGACAGGAGGCTGGCGGAGGCGTCCGGGTCCACCAGGTCCGTGAACAGCACCACCAGGGCGCGCCGCGTCTGCCGCGCGAAGGCGAAGTCGAAGGCGCGGCCGTAGTCGCTCTCCTCGAGCGCGGCCTCGGTGCGGTAGAGCGATTCGGTGATGAGCCGCAGGTGCTCGCGGCCCTTGCGCGGCGGCAGGGAGGCCCTCACGCCGCTGGCGAAGGCGAGCACGCCCACCATGTCACCGGCCTCCAGGCCCACGCGCGCCAGCCGCAGCGCCGCGTCCACCGCGTGGTCCAGCTTGCGCCGCTCCTGGATGCGGCCCGCCATGTGCCGGCCACAGTCCAGCAGCAAGAGCACCGGTTGGTGCTGCTCCGGCTGCCACGTGCGCACCAGGGTGTGGGCGTGGCGCGCGGAGGCCTTCCAGTCGATGTGGCGGTAGTCGTCGCCGGGGCGGTACTCGCGCAGCGATTCGAACTCCCGGCCCTCCGCGGCCCGCCGCCGCTGCGTGCGCGCGGAGGGCGCGTCCGAGGCCTGGGCCAGCGCCAGCGCCTCGCGGGTGAGCGCGGTGAGGTCCGGGTACACCTTGACGTCCATGGCCGCGGGGACGCGGACCTGGCGCGCGCACAGGCCCAGGGGGCCTCGCAGCCGCAGGTGCACGTCTCCGAAGCGGGCGTCGCCGCGCGAAGGGGGCGTGACGAAGTAGGTGAGTTCCTGGGATGTGCGCTGCTCAGCGGGCAGCGAGAGGGACTGGCGGTGCCCGCTGCTCGACATGTCCACGGGCGGCTCGTCGCGGACCTCCACGTGCAAGGGGGCGGCGCCGGTGTCCGTCCGCTCCAGCACCACATGGACGGCGTTGCGCGTGCCGGAGGACAGGACGGGCTCCACGCGCCGCCACACCCGGACGGCTTCCGCGCGCGGGGCGCGGAGGAAGTCCACCACGCACAGGGCCAGCACGGCCACGTCCGCCGCCAGCGCGAGCCAACCGAAGGCGGGGCTGG
>JBKGHI010000597.1:0-1077 GCA_046520405.1 Myxococcus sp. 1LA | reverse complement strand
ATGGAAGGAGATGGGCGATGCCCCCTATGCGAGCACCTGCGTACTGTCCCGGGACCGAGATGACGAACCTCTTCCGTAATTGCTGCCTGGCCATCCTCCTGACGAGCTGTGCGGGCACCCCTACGGCCAGGGAGCCGGCTGGCCTCAGCAGCCGGCGCGAAGCGACCGCCATCGTCGCCAACCTGCGCCGGATCGTGACCCCCATGGGCGTGGAGCGGCTGGAGAAGCTCCGCATCGGCGGGATCGACCAATGGGTCTCGATCCGCGGCGTCGACCGGGCGAATCCCGTGTTGCTGATGCTCCACGGCGGTCCCGGCTTCGTGTCGATGCCGACGAGCTGGTACTTCCAGCGGGGGTGGGAGGAGTACTTCACCGTCATCCAGTGGGATCAGCGCGGCGCCGGAAAAACCTACCTGGCGAATGACCCCTCCGCGGTCGCGGCGACCATGACGGCGGAGCGGTTGATCGCCGATACCGAGGAGATGATTCGCTGGGCACGCAAGGAGTTCGGCAAGGAGAAGATCTTCCTGCTCGGACATTCGTGGGGCAGCTACCTCGGCCTGTCCGTCGCGCAACGTCACCCGGAATGGCTGCACGCGTATATCGGAATGGGACAGGCGACCGATGTCCTGGAGAGCGAACGGCGCGGATGGCGCTTTGCCATGGACAGGGCACGCGCAGCCGGAAACGAGGAGGCGATCAGGGAGCTGCAATCGATTGAGCCCTACGCGGCGCCTGGCGCTGCGCTCGAGCTGCCCGTCGTCGCCATCCAGCGCAAGTGGCTCGGCTTCTATGGTGGCCAGGTGCACGGGCGGACGGGTGGCCAGGCCGAAGCGGAGGGCTTCGCACTCGCTCCCGAGTACACGGATGCCGATCTGGCCTCGGTGTGGACCGCCAACGAGCTCTCCGAGGAGAAGCTGTTCCCCGCCGTGCTGCGGGCCGACTTCAGCAACGTGACCCGGCTCGAGTGCCCGATGCTCCTCTTCAATGGACGGCACGACTACAACGTGTCGGCAAGCGTCGCGGCCGAATGGTTCGAGCGCCTTCACGCCCCCATCAAGCACCTGGTCTGGTTCG
>JBKGHI010000596.1:0-1085 GCA_046520405.1 Myxococcus sp. 1LA | reverse complement strand
ACCCGCCGCCGCCGAGCCGGACGGGCCCACCTTCCCGGTGCCGGACTGGGACCGCTACCAGCCCGTGCGCTTCCTGGGCCAGGGCGGCATGGGCCGGGTGTTCCTGGCGTATGACCCCATGCTCCGCCGCAACGTGGCGCTGAAGTTCGTGCGCGGGGACGACCCGGAGCTGGCCCGGCGCTTCCTCTCCGAGGCCCGCGCCCAGGCGCGCGTCCGGCATGAGCGGGTGTGCGAGGTGTACGAGGTCGGCGAGGTGCGCGGCCGGGGCTACATCGCCATGCGCTACGTGGACGGACAGTCCCTGGGGCAGTTGGCGCGCTCGCTCACGCTGGAGCAGAAGGTGGTGGTGCTGCGCCAGGCCGCCGAGGGCGTTCACGCCGCCCACGGCGCGGGCCTCATCCACCGCGACATCAAACCCGGCAACATCCTGGTGGAGCGCACCGAGGACGGCGGGCTGGCCCCCTTCGTCATGGACTTCGGCCTGGCGCGCGACTGGCGCGAGGACGGCGCCGCGCCCAACGCCGTGCAGGGCACGCCGCGCTACATGGCCCCGGAGCAGGCGCGCGGCGAGGTGTCCCGCCTGGACCGGCGCGCGGACATCTACGCGCTGGGCGCCACGCTCTACTCGCTCCTCACCGGCCGGCCGCCCTTCACCGGCACCACCGAGGTGGAGGTCATCACCCGGCTCCAGCACGAGGAGCCGGTGCCGCCGCGCGCGCACGACGCCGACATCCCGTCCGACCTGGAAGCCATCGTCCTCAAGTGCCTGGAGAAGCAGCGGCCCGCCCGCTACGACTCGGCCCGGGCGCTGGCGGAGGATTTGGAGCGGTTCCTCGACGGCGAGCCCGTCCTCGCGCGCCAGGGCCTGGGCTACCGCCTGCGCCGCAAGGCCCGCAAGCACCGGCTGGCGCTGACGCTGGGCTCGGCGGCGCTGACGGTGGTGCTGCTGGCGCTCATCCAGGCGGCCATCGCCCGAGGCGAGGTGGCCGAGCGCGAGCGCCTCACGCGCCGCTTCACCGAACGGGTGGAGCGCATCGAGGCGTCGCGCGCTACTCCGCCTGTCACGCCTGCACGACACCCGCGAG
>JBKGHI010000595.1:0-1094 GCA_046520405.1 Myxococcus sp. 1LA | reverse complement strand
CTGGCCTTCATGGCCGAGGACTCGGGCGTGGCCGCCATCCTCACCGAGTCCGCGCTGGAGGACGAGCTTCCGGCTGGTTCGCAGCTCATCGTCGTTCTCGATGACGAATGGGCGCAGATTGAGCGCCAGCCTTCAACGCCGGTAGCGGGAGGCCACGCGGGCTTGGAGCAGCTCGCGTACGTCACCTACACCTCCGGCTCCACGGGTTTGCCCAAGGGCGTGGCGGTGACGCACCGGGGCGTGGTGCGTCTGCTCATCGGCTCTCGCTTCGTGGACCTGAGTCCGTCGGAGGTGGTGCTGCAACTGGCGCCTTTGGCCTTCGACGCGTCCACTTTGGAAATCTGGGGTGCGCTGCTGCACGGGGCGCGACTGGTGCTCTACCCGCAACGCACGCCGGATTTGGCTGAGCTGGGTCTGGCGCTGGTGCGCCACCAGGTGTCGGTGCTGTGGCTGACGGCGGCCCTCTTCGACCAGATGCAGCAGCACCAGCCTGAAGCCCTGGGACAGGTGCGTCAGTTGCTGGCGGGTGGTGACGTGCTTTCGGCGCCGCGTGTCCGCGCGCGGTTGGCGCAGGGCGTGGGGCTGGTGAATGGCTACGGCCCCACGGAGAGCACCACCTTCACCGCGTGCCACCGGATGGCGCCCGGTGACTCTGTCGGTGACTCCGTCTCCATTGGCCGGCCCATCGCGAACACCCAGGTGTACGTGTTGGACGCGGCGATGCAGCCGGTGCCGGTGGGTGTGCCGGGCGAGGTGTTCATCGGTGGTGATGGCCTTGCGCGGGGTTACCTGCGCCAGCCCGCGCTGACGGCTGAGCGCTTCGTGCCCAATCCCTTTGGGTCATCGGGTTCTCGGCTGTATCGCTCGGGTGACCGTGCGCGGTGGCAGGCGGAGGGGACGCTCCAGTTCCTGGGCCGCGTGGACTTCCAGGTGAAGCTGCGCGGCTTCCGAATCGAGCTGGGGGAGCTTGAGACGGCGCTGCGAGGCTACGTCGGGGTGGAGACGGCCATCGCCGTGGTGCGCGAGGACGTCCCGGGCGATCGGCGGCTGGTGGCCTATGTGACGCCGGCCGACGTGGACACCTCCGCCCTGCG
>JBKGHI010000594.1:0-1101 GCA_046520405.1 Myxococcus sp. 1LA | reverse complement strand
CGAGCACGGGCAGGCCGCGGGTCACCCCGAGCGCCGGGATGGAGGGGACCGGGATGTGGATGGCATCGTCGTCCGGCAGTCCCTGCAGGCGCATCGTCAGCGGTGGGAGCGGGGCGAGCGCGGCCTCGTCTTCCGGCTGCGCCGAGTCGTTCAACTGTCCCAGCATGAGCGACGTCAGCGGCGCGGCCACGGCGAGGCTGCTGACCAGGGTGAGCACGGAGGCACCCGCCGCCCAGCGCGAGGCGCAGCGCGACGTGGGCAGCGAGATGAGCCGCCGCACGCGCTCCGGCAGCGAGCCGCCCAGCGCGGACATCGCGGGGCTCGTCGTGCTCGGGAACACGCGGAGGGCCTCGAGCGCCGTGAGCGCCCGGGCGTAGGAGACGGAGTTCCCGCTGGCGGCCACCGCGACGTCGTCACAGCAGTGCTCCCGCTCCACGCGGATGACATGGGAAATCCAGCGGACGGCGGGGTGGAAGAAGAGCAACGTCTCCACCAGCACCTGCGCCAGGTTCACCGCGAAGTCGTGGCGGCGGATGTGGGCCAGCTCATGGGCCAGCACCATCTCCAACTGACGCGCGGGCAGGCCGGACAGGGTGGACACGGGCAGCAGCACCACGGGCGACAGCCAGCCCATCGCGGCGGGCACGTCCACGTCGTACGTCTGGAGCAGCCGCACCGTGCGGCGCAGGCCCAGCCGCGAGGACAGCGCGTCCAGCCGCTGCTGCCACGCCTCGGGCGCGGGGAGGGCGCGGTCCGCCAGCCGGCGCAGCTTCATCCACTCCGCCGCCATCCGCCCCGAGCTCAGGCCCACGCCGGCCACCCAGGCCAGCACCAGCCAGTGCATGTGCGCTTCCACCTGGGAGAGCGCGCGCTGCAGCAGCAGCCCGGCGGCCACCAGGAGCGAGCCCAGCCCCGTGAGCACCGCGCTCTCGAAGCCGTCCGCCACGCCGTCCTCGGCGAGGTCCGCGTCAATCCACGCCGACGGCGCGGCGCCAGGGGCCATCACCCAGACGGGACGCGCCGCCGGCGCCACGTTCACCTCCAGGCGCTGCGGGCCCCAGGAGAGCGCCAGGGTCCGCGGGCGCGGCATGGCGGCGGTGT
>JBKGHI010000593.1:0-1103 GCA_046520405.1 Myxococcus sp. 1LA | reverse complement strand
CGCAGCACGCGGAGCTGTCCTCGCACGCGGGGTTTGGTGGGACTTCGGATGAGACGCTGTTCGGGTTCTCCATCCGCGAGCTGTCCGCGCAGGACAGCGCGGCGCGGGTGCGTGCCGCTGAACGGCTGAAGGCGTTGTCGCAGCCGGCCGCGGCGCCCGCGCTGGCGTCGGCGCTGCACGCGGAGACGGACCCGACGGCGCAGGTGGCGCTGCTCCAGGCCTTCGCGTCGCTGTGCCAGGAGGAGGGCGCGTCGGTGGTGTCGCCGCTGCTCGCGTCTCCGGTGCCGGAGGTGCGCATCGCGTCGCTCAAGGCGCTGCTGACGCTGGCGCCGAAGGACGCGGCGCCGCATCTGGCGCAGGCGATGAAGGATCCGGACCGCTCGGTGCGCCGGCGCGCGTCGCTGCTGGCGCTGGGCCTGGAAGGGGAGACGGCGCGCGGCTGGCGAAGAGGCCATCCACGACGCGGATCCAGAGGCGCGCGCGCTGGCCGCGCTGGCGCTCGGGGCCGGCAGTGGGGAGAACGCGCGCACGCTGCTGCTGGGGGCGCTGGGTGACCGGGAGCCGCGCGTGCGGAAGGCGGCCGCGCAGAGCCTGTCTCGCATCCTGGGGCAGGACGTGTCGTCCGTGGTGGATTTGGATGACACGCACCGGCGCCGGGAGATTCGCCGGCTGGCGACGCTGCCCGTGAAGCCCGTTCGGGCGCGGCTGGAGCAGCCCAAGCCGGCGGTGGCCGCGATGTCGGTGGTCGCGCCGGAAGCGGTCGTGGCCGCGGTGGCCCAGAACGTGGTTCAGGCACAGGTCGAGCAGCCCGCGTACGCCGTCGCGGCCGTGGGCGCCGCGAACCGGCAGACCGTCACGGTGGGGCTCGCGCAGGGGGCTGGCACCGCGGCGGGAGTTCGTGGTGATGCCTCCGCGGCTTCGGTGAGCAGGGCGCCGTTGGCGCGGGGCGTGCGCCTGGTGCCTCGGCGCCCGTGGCTCGCGCCGCTTCCTACGTCGGCATGCAGCAGGCTGGGGGCGTCCCTGGCGCGCCGGTGCCAGCGTCCGTCCACGCCAGCGCCCCATGCCGCCGGCTTCCGGGCAGCGCCGTCCGCGCCAGTGCAGCG
>JBKGHI010000592.1:0-1103 GCA_046520405.1 Myxococcus sp. 1LA | reverse complement strand
GCCGTGGCCAAGGCCGAGCCTGGCGAAGGGTTGTCCGCGGCGGACCGCGCGCGCCGCCGCCGGGAACTCGCGAGCAGTCCGGCGGGCAGGTTGTTCCTGTGGTGGGGCCAGCTGTCAAAGCCGGCGCGGCTGGGGGTGGGTGCCCTGGGCGGCGGCCTGGTGCTGGCCCTGGTGGGCGTGCTGGCCACCACCTTCATGCCCAAGAGCGAGGGCCGCGCGTCCGGCGTGCAGCCGGAGGACCTGACCTTCGAGGTCATCTCCGATTCGTTCGGGTTGGGCGAGGGCGTGACGTGGGAGAACCCGGACCACAAGTCGTTCGCCTTCGAGTTCGTCACCCCGACGCGGGCGGTGGCGGTGGTGCACTACATGGCCAGTGGCATCTCCAAGGAGGAGGTGTCGCTGGTCGTCAATGGCGTGGACGTGGGCTGGGTGCCGCCGGACGTGAACGCCGTGACGGAGCGCGGGCTGGAGCAGATTCTGCCTCCGAGCGCGCTCAAGCGGGGCGAGCTCAACTCCATCGTCTTCGACAACGTCCGAAACCCGCCGGAGCGGGAGACGTGGCGCGTGTGGAACCTGCGCCTGGAGATCATTCCGGTGCCGGAGCTCCCACAGGAGGAGCTGCTGGCCAAGGCGCGCCAGTATGTGACGGCGGCCGCGCGGTTCTATGAGACGCGCGACGTGGGCGCGGAGAACCTCTTCAAGGCGTGGCAGCAGTACCGTTTCGCCTGGGTGACGCTGGAGGCGCTGGACACCAAGCCGGACATCTATCAGGACGTCCGTTTCCAGCTTGGTCAGGTAGCAGCCGAGCTGGACCACAAGTGCAGCCAGCTGATGCTCGATTTCCAACGCAGCGTACAGTACCGGAATGCGCGGACGGCTCGGGCCGCGTTGCAGGAAATGGGTCGACGCTTCCCTACGGCCGAGCATCGCTGCCACAATCTAGGTTTGCAGTTGGCTTACGAGCACGAGCTGTAGACACGTGCTCACTTCGACAGGAAGTCGGTGATTCGCATGTCCAACGGTTCCCCGCCGGCCCGCCGCCGGCCCCCTTCCGGGGCGCCCTCGGGTGGGACCGGGCTCCCGGTCCCGCCAGCGCGCAGGAC
>JBKGHI010000591.1:0-1106 GCA_046520405.1 Myxococcus sp. 1LA | reverse complement strand
CGGCGGCGGACTGCTGGGTGGCGGACGGACCGGGCGCGGGCGTCGGAGGGGCCACGGGGGCCGGAGCAGGCGCGGCGGGACGCGGCACTTCGATCTTGTGCTGCTGGAGCAGCGTCACGGTGTCCGGGTCGCCCGGATCCGCGGTGTAGGCCTTGAGGAGGTTCGCCTTGCCGGGCTCGGCCTCCCCCGTCTTCATCTGGAGCGCGCCGGCCATGCGCAGGGCGGCCTTGTCCTCGGGCTGCACCTGCAGAGCCCCGAGCGCCTCTTCCAGCGCCTTCTTGTCCTTGCCCTGCTCCGCGTAGACGCGGGCGAGCAGGAGGCGGGGGTCCGCCGCATTGGGGTGCGCCTTCACGCCCTTCTTGCAGACGACCATCGCCTCCATGAAGCGGCCCATGCTCAGGTAGGCCTCAGCGAGGGGCTTGTAGGCCGCCGACGAAGGGTCGGAGGCAAACGCGTGTTCAAGCTTCGCGAGCTCGGCCGGGCTCAACGTCTTCGAAGGGGAGATAGACATTAACGGGGGGCAGCTAAACGGGCGGGAAGGATACGCCTGACAAGGGGGGTTTTTATGGCACCCGGTACGCAGCACGTCAATCGCCGGAATCCATGTTGGCAGCTTGCGCTTGACATGGGGAAGGGCCTCCGGTACTAGCCCATCCCACTTCGGCGGCCCCAAACCGCGAAGGCGCAGCAGGCAGTCCAGTTGTGGGGGTGTAGCTCAGTTGGGAGAGCGTCGCGTTCGCAATGCGAAGGTCGTCGGTTCGATCCCGTCCACCTCCACCATGCAACAAACGAAGGGCCTCACGGGAAACCGTGAGGCCCTTTGCATTTGGGGCATCCCGGCGAACTGCCGAATTGCAAAGCATCCGGGCTTTGTTATCCGGTGCCGATGACCGACCAGCCCGCCTCTTTGTCGTTCTTCGCCCGCTTCTGGCTCGCCTGGCTGTGCTTCTGGCGTTGCCTCGTGTCCCGCGAGTTCGCCCAGGCCGTGCTGCCCACGAGCAAGGCCTATGACGCTGGCCAGCTCGCCCAGCTTCCTTCGGGCGGCCCCGCCCCCACGCCGCCTCCCAAGAAAGAGGAAGTCCGGCCCGCCCCCCGGTCGCCCGAGC
>JBKGHI010000590.1:0-1127 GCA_046520405.1 Myxococcus sp. 1LA | reverse complement strand
CTGAGGTATCCCCTCATTTGAGTCAGATGAGCCCGAAGGCGTGTTGAAAGACGTCATGCTCCCGCAGCAACTGGTTGAATCGCTCGACCAGCGGAAGCAGGCGCCCGTCACTCATTCTCGGCATGGCCATGAAGTAATAGGCGCCCTGCGTAAAGAGGGAGTGGGTGCGCTTCTTGGCGGTGTTGACCTTCAGGTGCTTGTCGTAGCCGAGCGACTCGCCGGCCGCGCCCAGCAGCGTCAGCAACGCCTGGGCGAAGGCGGAGATGAGCAGCAGTTTGTCACGCCGCTCGGGCGTTCCGACGCGGACCTCCTTCAAGCCCATGCCGAACTTCAAGTCCTTCACATCGCGAAACGTCTCCTCCGTCGTGAAGCGGCGGCCGTACACGTCCATGACTTCCTGGGCGGTGCCCTCCTCGAAACTCGTCGCCAGGCACCACGCCTCCTTCATCCCCTTGCGCCGCACGCACACCACCGCGTTCACCGGCCTCTTGGCCGCCGTTACCCGGGCCCCTCTCAGTAGCTTCGCCCGCCCTCCCTCCGGCACCCACTCGCGGGCCAGCTTCGACTCGCCGTCAGCCGCCATGACGCGCACGTCCGCGCGGAAGCGCACGACGTAGTGGAAGCCCAGCTTGTCGAGCAGGGCGTAGAACTCGACGTCGGCGAAGCCCCGGTCCGCCACAATGGTTACCTGCACCTCGGGGCTGACCGACGCGCGCAGCCTTTCAAGCATCAAGTCTTCGGCCAACTGGCGGTTCCCCTTCGAGGCGGACTTCACCAGCGTCGTCCACATGAGCGGCGTGGAGCGACCGTGCCGGGTGACGAGGCTGGCCACCAGCGTCTCCTGCTCATCCGCCTCGAAGTCCGTCCAGTCCAGCGCGATGACGGCCTCCTGGCGCTGGGCCAGTACGAAGCGCACCCAAGCGGGAAAGAGTCTCTCGAGCTCAACGCCCCCGTTGGAGAGCAGCCGGTCCACTTGCTTCACGGCGTGCTTGGCGCTGACGTCCTCTCCGCGCGCCCATGCCATGGCCTTGCCGATGGCGGCCACGGACAGGGAAGTGGCCTGCACAGCGCCCAGCGTCGCGTGCGCGAGGGACACGATGCGTTTGACGTGCAGGTCGTCCTCGAAA
>JBKGHI010000058.1:0-39661 GCA_046520405.1 Myxococcus sp. 1LA | reverse complement strand
CAGGCCGGCGTCCTCGGCCACGCGCTCGGCGCAGATGTCGCGAGCGCCCGCGAGCGCCGCGGCCTGGTCCGGCACGTCCTTCTCCGGATTGACGTACGGGCGCACGCGCGCGGCCACGTCCTCGCCGCGCCGGCCGTCCTGCTTCCACAGCAGGTCCGCCAGCGGCTCCAGCCCGCGCTCCCTGGCAATGGCGGCGCGCGTGCGGCGCTTGGGCTTGTAGGGGAGGTACAGGTCCTCCAGCTCGGTTCGCGTCTTCGCCGACTTCAGCGCCTTGGACAGCTCCGGCGTCAGCTTCCCCTGCTCCTCGATGGTGCGGAGGATGGTGTCGCGCCGGGAGTCCAGCTCGGCGCGCTCGGTGGCCCGGTCGAAGATGGTTTGAATCTGGACCTCGTCCAGACCATCGGTGACCTCCTTGCGGTATCGCGCGATGAAGGGAACCGTGGCTCCGTCCTCTTGCAGCGCGAGGGTCCGGTCCACCTGCTCGGGCCTGAGGCCCAGCTCCTGGGAAAGCTCAGCGGCGTAAGCGTGCATGACGCCGCTTCTATAACCCGGGCCCCACAAGGCACCCAGAGACCGGCCGTCCGAAGCGCTCAGCCCTCGACGGACGCCGCGCGCAGGGCCTCCCATTCGGGACGCAGCAGGCCCCAGATTTGCTGGTCCCGGCGTTGCCCCTGGAACGCACAGTGTCCCCGCAGGGTGCCCTCCAGCGTGAAGCCCAGCTTGCTCGCCAGGCGCTGGGAGCCCGTGTTCTCCGCCAGCGTGAGCAGCCAGACGCGCTGGAGGTAGGGCAGCGTGAAGAGCTGCTCCACCATCATCCCCACCGCCCGCGAACCGAGCCCCCGGCCGTGGTACGCGTCCGCCATCATGTAGCCCAGCTCGATGCGGCCGTGCACGCGCGACAAGTCCCGCGCGGACACCGTCCCCACGAGCTCTCCGCCCGCCTCCACGAACCAGCGGAAGCTCCGGGCCCGCGGCTCACCCAGCGCGCCCGCGTCCAGGATGCGCCGCAGCAGCAGCTCGCGCGTGTCGTCCTCCGTGTCCACGAAGCGCCGCGCGCCGGGGGCCGCCCGCATGTCCAGCCAGAAGTCCACGTGCTCCGGCCGGGCGGGGATGAGTCGGACGTCGGGAGCGGAAGCACCGGGAGCCATGTCGCGCTTCTAGCGCGCCCGTTGCCGCTGTGCAGCAAACGTCACGACGCCCTGACATTCCGGCGACGCCTGCCCGTGGAGCCGGGCAGGCGGGCCGGGCCGCCTCAGATGCTCATGAAGGGCACGGGCCAGTGCTTGATCTGGTAGGGCAAGGCCACCACCCAGTCCCCCAGTCGGAGCACCAGGTTCTCCTCCATCAGGACGTCGAGCGCCTCCCGGTCCGTCTCATCCGCGCCGAAGGTGTCCAGGTGCTGCGGCACCGCGAGCCGGGTGAACACGTCCCGCAGCGGTCCGTCCTCCAGCGTGAAGCGCGAGAAGTCCTTGCCCGCGCGAGCGTCCTTGATGAGGACGAAGTCGGGCCCCGCTCGCCAGTAGCAACGGCCGTAGGAGTGCAGCGCCTTCCAGTCTCGCAGCGCCTCCTCCCCATCGGACGCGGGCGGCTCCAGGTGGTTGAGCGCGAGCGCCTTCACCGCCCCGGACGCCGTGCCGTTCCAGTGGACGCGCAGGCGCGCGGCGGCGCTGTCGCGCAGGAAGCGGATGAAGTGCACGCTGCGCTCGGACTGCTGCTCGTCGAGCCGCATCTCCCAGGGCACGCGCACCTCCACCACGCCGCGCTGGAGGAGCCGGTCAATCTCCTCCGACGAAGGCCAGGCGCCCGGCGCGTCCGCGTCCAGCGTCACCGCCAGCGCCGGGCCTCCGCGCCGCGACTCCAGGATGCGGGTGAGCTCGCTCCATTCTTCCGGCCGCACGCGCACCCGGGCGCGCGGCGTACCCACCCGCTCCGTGGCGGTGAGCGCGGCCAGCGACAGCTCCGGCACCTCGTCCGGAACACCAGGAGGCGCGTCCGGCAGTCCCTCCGGGCGCACCGAGGGCAGCGAGGTCTGCTCCCCCACGAGCCGCACGCGCTGGGGCGCGGCGCGGATGGGCAGCGCGATGAAGCGGCCGTCCTCGTGGAACACCAGCCCCAGCTCGCGCCACTCCGCCAGCAGCGCGCTGACCTGCTCAGGCGTGCGCTCATGGCCCTGCGGACGCAGCGCACCCGCCAGGCTGTTGGGCGTCTGGGGTTTGCGCAGCAGGTGGAACACGGCCACCTCGTGCGGCGCCTCCAGCACGATGTCCGCGGGCGTGCGCCCCACGCGGCGGTCCCGGATGAAGATGCGCCCGCCCTCCTCGCGGAAGCTGAGCTCGCTCTGACGGTAGTTGTCCCGCCACGCCGTGCAGGCCTTGCTCAGCGTGCGCGCCGTCGCGCTCTTGATGCCCTGTGGCGGCGAGTTGAAGAGGTAGGCCAGGTCCATCAGCTCGTCGCGCGACAGCTCGTAGACGAGCGGATAGAAGCTCGCGGGTCCCCGCTCCGCGAAGCCGAGCTTGGGGTTCTCGAAGTTGGGGCTGAAGCGCTCCAGGAGGATGCGGTTGGCGCCGCTGGGCGGCTGCAGGTGCACCAGGGACGGCATCTGTCCGGAGATGGTGTCGTAGTCCGCGTCCTGCTCGCCCGGGAAGCCGTAGAGATAGTTCCAGGTGACGGTGAGCCCCTGCTCCTCGCAGTCGCGCAGCGTCTGGATGTTGTGACAACCGTTGACGCCCTTGTCCATCAGCTTGAGGACATGGCTGCTCAGGTTCTCGATGCCGGGCTGCACGCTCACCACGCCCGCGCTCTTGAGCGTCTGCACCTGCTCCTGGGTGAGGTTGGATTTCACCTCGTACTGGAGGCGCAGATTCAAGCCCGACGCGGCGATGTGCGGGAGCAGCGCCTTGAAGTATTTCATGTCGATGATGTTATCGACCATGTAGATGTCCAGGATCTGGTAGCGCGCCACCGTGCGGCGCACCTCCTCCCAGAGCTGCTCGGGCGGCTTGCTGCGGAACGCCATCGACGAGCCGTTGAGGCCGCAGAAGGTGCAGTGGTGTTTCTCCCCCCACCAGCAGCCGCGCGCGCCCTCCATGACCAGTTTCGGCTCGATGAGTGAGCGCACCGGAGACGCGCTGAGCGTCTCGAAGTAGGCGTCGTAGTTGGGCGCGGGAATCAGCGCGGTGGGGTACGACTCCTTCCGCCCCGGATTGGCGACGTGCTGCCCGTCCTTGCGCCAGCACAGGCCCTGGATGCCGTCCAACGGCGCCTGGGCGTCGAGCGCGTCCAACAGCTCCACGAAGGCGGCCTCGCCCTCGCCGCGCACCACGAAGTCCAGGCACGGGAAGTTCCGGTGCAACGCAAGGCCCTGGGGCCCGTCGCAGTTGGCGCCGCCCATGGCCGTCAGCACGCCCGGCGCGCGCCGCTTGAGCGCCTGCGCCAGGGACAGCGCGGGCACGTTCTGCATGAAGGTGCTGGTGAAGCCCACCAGGTCCGGCTTGAGCGCGAGCAGCTCATCCGCCAGCGCCTCGATGAAGTCCGGCGTCCAGCTCTGCACCTGGAACAGCGCCTCCTTGTTCCAGTCCGAGCCCGGGAGCGCGGCGGTGTATTCCTCCTGCTTCCACGCCGTGGTGCCGTGCAGCGCCGGGGCGAAGAGCCAGTCCCCCATGCCGCTCCAGATGCCGCGCTCGGAGATGTTCAGGTAGCTCCGGATGCTGATCTGCCCCTGGGAGCGGGTGTGGAGATAATCCACCCACTTCAGGTTCGCGTAGATGTCCACGACCTCGTGCGGACTGCGGCAGCGTTTCACGCACTCATGAAGGATGCCCACCGCCAGCGACGGGGTGTCCAACGAATGCCAGGGCATAGCCACGAGGAGGATGCGCATGATGAACGTCCCTGAAACCCGTCCGATGTCTCAGACGTATCAAGCCTGAGCGACAGTCGATGAAGTGGTGTGGACCGGGGAAGAAGGCCGGCAGCCCAGAGGCCGACGGCCCCTGACATGAGCAAGGTTTTACGCCTGCTCAGTCAACGTCAGTGCGCTTCGCTGGGAACGAAGACGACGGTGACGGTGACGGTGGTGATGGTGGGGGTCGTACCGCCGACCGCGCCATCGAGCTGCTCCACCTGCGCCGAGTCCAGCGGACGCAGCGTCTCCTTCTTCAGGGACAGCTTCTTCGCGGCTTGTGCACTCATTCTGGGTTCTCCTTGTCCTGGGGGTTGAGCGACACCGCACCGCGGACAGCCAGCGCGGCCTAGACAGGATAATCCAGCAAAAGTTTTTCACTCAAGCGGTAGGCATGTTTTCAATAGGAGCCGGGTATTTACGGACCCGGATTTATCAAACAGCAACCGCAGGGCACGCCAATCCGAAGACTGCCGTGCCCTGGCCTGAATGGCCTTTCGGCCATCCACGTCACGGATCCATGTTGGTGATGATGGTGTGACTAATCGTGAAAGTAATCGTGAGGACGACGACGGGCGGCGTGCCACCGACCGCGCCCTCCAACTGCCCCAACTGCGCCGTATCAACCTGGCGCAGCGTCTCCTTCTTCAGCGACAGCTTCTTCGGAGCTTGAGCACTCATTCTGGGCTCTCCTTGTCTTGGGGTTGAGCGACACCACACCGCGGACAGCCGGCGTGGCCTGGACAGGATAATCCAGCAAAACAGGCTCATCCAAGAGGCAGGCACATTTCTCAATGCCCTTGATACACGGAGAGCCTCTCGGTGGCGCCACGTGAAGGCAGCCTCCGGGCATCAACCCGTTGCAACGTCTGAAGCAGACCGCGGGCCCGAATCAGAGGGCCCGCGGCCTGCCCGGCAACAAACCTCGCGCTACTTTGCTTCGCGGGTGATGCGCGTAGTGGCGATGGTCAGCGGAATGGTGATGGTGATGGCCGGAGTCGTCCCGCCCACCGCGCCATCCAACTGAGACAGTTCCGCGGTGTCGAGCTGACGCAGCGTTTCCTTCTGGAGCGACGGCTTCTTCGCGGCTTGTGCACTCATTCCAGGGACTCCTTGTCGCGGGGTTGGCCAATGCACACGGCCCGGAAGAACAAGCGCCGTGCAACTCACATCACGTCAGCGCGGGTCGATGGTGATGGAGGTCGTGGTCGTCGGCGAGTACGACGTATTGTGCGTCGGCCCCGTCGTCGTGGGCGTCTGGGTCGGCGTCGTGCCGCCCACCACGCCATCCAGCTTCGACAGGTCGGCGGTATCCAGCCGGCGCAGGGTTTCCTTCTGCAGGGAGAGCTTCTTCGAGGGCTGCTGATTCATCGTGGTGACGCCTCTGTCAGCGAGAAAGGAATACAGCGTACCGCATGACACCTCGACACATCACTTCTCCGCGACCTCCCGGGTCAGGATGTCGATGGTGATGGTCACGATGGTGGGGACGATGATGGTGGGCGTCGTGCCACCAACCGCTCCCTCCAAATGCTCCAGTTGCGCGGTGTCCAGCCGGCGCAGCGTCTCCTTCTTGAGGGACAGCTTCTTGGAAGGCCGCTCATTCATCGTGATGGCTCCTGGGTCATGAGAAGGGAATACGGCACACCGCCGCGCGGTACGGTACGGTAGACCCTAGCTCAGACATTTTCGAAATCACAAGCAGCCCCGGAACATGTCTGGAGTTGGCAGCCCTGAAGACTGCCACTCCATCCATCAGGTCGTCCCGGCTGATGCCAGGGTGCCAACCTGGCTCAACGCGTTCCGAGCGTACGCGGCGGCGAGGTGGGCTGAACCGTCGCCGTACCAATGACGACGGCCCCTCCGCCCAAACCGAGCGCGGGCGTGTTGCCACCCACCGCGCCATCCAGCTGCGGCAGCTCAGCGGCGGCCAGCGCCCGCAGGGTCTCCTTCTTGAGGGTGGGCTTCTTCGAGGATGCGTTGCTCATGTCGAGTTCTCCTTGTCCTGGATGGCGGACCACGCACCGCACGCCTCACGGGCCGGACGGAGCCCCCGAGCCTAAATCACGCAAAACAACAGCTTCAAGGAATAACTGCACCACTGCTGTATACTGGAGCACAGCGGATTCCACCCGAGCCACGACGCCAGCCACATGCCTCCCCGATCTTCAGCCTCGTCCGACGCGCGTGAGAATCCAGTGGGGCGGACGCGCTCCGGGCGCACGTCTCCCTTCGTCGCCGCGGGCTTCTTCGTCCTGCGCACGCCGCTCCTGCCCTTCGACGCACTGACGTCCTGGAGCGAGGGACTGGAGGCGCCCGGCGCCGCGCCCGACGCACTGGAAGCGGCGCTCCTGCGAGACAGGCAGCACCTGCGGACCCGGCTGCGTCGGTGGGTGGAGGACCCGCTCATCCGGGAGGCGCTGTTCATCGCCTCGCCCGCGCTCGTGGAGAGCCTGCACTACTGGCAGGAGAAGCCCGACTCCGAGCAGGGCCTGAAGGTGGAGCGGACCCTGGTGCGGTACTTCGCGCGCATGTCGGGGCGCAGCACTCCGTTCGGCCTGTTCGCGGGCCTCTCCGTGGGCCGCACTGGCGCGGCGACGCGGCTGCACCTGTCGCCTCGCGAGGCGCTGCGCCGCCACACGCGTCTGGACATGGACTACGTCTGCGCGCTGGTGGAGAAGGTCCAGCAGGAGCCCGCTGTCCGGGGCGTGCTCCGCTATGTCCCCAACTCCAGCCTGTACCTGGCCGCGGGCCGGCTCCGTTACATGGAGATGCGGCACACCGGCCGCGAGCGCACCTATCACCTGGTGGCCGTGGAGCCGTCTTCGTACCTGGACGCCACGCTGGCGCGCGCACGCGGAGGCGCGTCCGTGGAGGCCCTGTCCCTCGCGCTCACCCAGGACGACCCCGAGGTGGGACTGCAGGACGCCCGCGACTTCATCCTGGAGCTCATCGAGTCCCAGGTCCTGGTCTCCACCTGGGCCCCGCCCCTCACCGGCCCCGAGCCCATCCCCTACCTGCTGGAGCAGTCCGCGGAGCTGCCCGCGCTCCAGTCCACACGGACGAAGCTGGCGTCCGTTCATGAAGCGCTGAGCCGCATCGACGCCGCGCGCCCCGGTGTCTCCGAGGAGGCCTACCGCGACGTCGCCCGGATGCTCGAAGGGCTGCCCGTGCCCGCCGAGCTGCCCCGCCTCTTCCAGGTCGACATGGTGCGCCCCACGCAGGAGGCCACGCTGTCTCCCGTGGTGGTGGAGGCGTGCTGGAGCGCCGTGGACGCGCTCCATCGCCTGGCCATCGCCACGGGCGCGGACTCCCCCATCGGCCGCTTCCAGCAGCGCTTCCTGGCCCGCTACGAGGACCGCGCCGTGCCCCTGCTGGAGGCACTGGACGAAGACACGGGCATCGGCTTCGCGGCGGATGGCGGCACGGGCAGCGGCACCGGCGCGCTCCTCCAGGGCTTCGCCTTCCCGCGCCACGAAGGAGACCGGCGATATCCCGACGGCGCGAAGTGGAAGCACCTGCTGACGCGGTTGGAGTCCTGCTGGCGCGAGCAGTCCCAGGAGCTGGTCCTCACCGAGGACGACCTGCGCGCCATGGAAGCGAAGGACACGCTCCCGCTCCCGGAGGCCTTCTCCCTCGTCGCCAGCGTGGTGGGTGCCAGCGCCGAGCACGTGGACCGAGGCGACTTCCGTGTCCTCCTGGAGAGCCTCGCCGGTCCCTCCGGCGCGGTGATGCTGGGCGCTTCTGCCACGCGGACGCGGCGCTGGAGGCCGCGACACGCGACCACCTGCGCGCCGAGGAGGCCCTGCGGCCGGACGCCGTCTTCGCGGAGGTCGTCCACCTGCCGCAAGGCCGCATGGGCAACGTCATCTGCCGTCCCGCGCTGCGCCAGCATGACCTCGTCTTCCTGGGACAGTCGGGCGTGTCCTCGGAGCACCAGATTGAGCTGTCCGACCTGTGGCTCTCCGTGGAGCAGGGCCGGCTCGTGCTCCGCTCCCAGAAGCTGGGCCGCGAGGTGATTCCCCGGCTGACGACCGCCCACAACTACTTCTCGCTCGGGCTGGGGGCGTACCGCTTCCTGGGTCAGCTCCAGCAGCAGGGCGTGCAGAACCTGGCCTTCAGTTGGGGGCCGCTGGCGCATGCGCCCTTCCTGCCGCGCGTGGTGCATGGCCGCGCGGTGCTGGCGCTGGCGAAGTGGAACGTGACGGCGGAACAGCTCAAGGCCTGGGGCGAGGCGCGGGGCAGCGCGCGCTACGAAGCCCTCCAGCAGTTCCGGCGGGAGGCGCGGCTGCCGCGCTGGGTGTGCCTCTACGACGGCGACAACCAACTCCCCGTCGACCTGGACAACGTGCTGAGCGTGGACACCTTCGTCCAGCTCACGCACAAGCGTCCCTCTGGAGTGACACTGGAGGAGCTGTACCCCACGCCGGACGCGCTCTGCGTGACGGGCCCGGATGGGCGCTACCAGCACGAGCTGGTCATCCCCTTCCACCGGCGCGAACCCCGGGCACTCGCCGCCAGGCCCCGGACCGCGCCCGCCACGTCCGTGCGCCGCACCTTCCCGCCCGGCTCCGAGTGGCTCTACGCGAAGCTCTACACCGGCACCGCCACCGCGGACCGGCTCCTCACCCTGACGCTCGCGCCCGTGCTGCGGCGGCTCACCGCCGCGGGCGCCATCTCTCACGCGTTCTTCCTGCGCTACGGCGACCCGGACTGGCATGTGCGCCTGCGCCTGCATGGCACGCCGGAGAAGTTGCACGCGGAGGCGCTGCCCGCGCTGATGGCGGCCTGCGCCAGCGCCCTGGACTCCGGCGAGGGATGGAAGCTCCAGCTCGACACCTACGCGCGCGAGGTGGAGCGCTATGGAGGCCCCGCGGGAATCGAACTGTCGGAGCAGCTCTTCGCGGCGGACAGCGACGCGGTGCTGGCGCTGCTGGAGTCCTACCCGGGAGACGCGGGCGCCAACCTCCGGTGGCGGCTGGCGCTGCGGGGGATGGACACGCTCCTGGACGCGCTGGGCCTGCCGTTGCCCGCGAAGCTGGAGGTCGCCACCCGCTGCCGGCACGGCTTCGGCGTCGAGTTCCACGCCGACACGCACTTCGAGGGTCAGCTCAGCCACCGCTTCCGTCAGGAGCGGCGCGAGCTGGAGCAGTTGCTCGACCTGACGCCCGCCGATGAGGGCCCCTGGCAGGTGGGGCTCGGCATCCTGGCGCAGCGGGGCGAGCGGCTGCGCCCCATCACTGAGCAACTCCAGGCGGCGGAGCACGAGGGACGTCTCACCGTGCCCCTGGCGCTCCTGGCCGACAGCTTCCTGCACATGCACGTCAACCGGATGCTGGCCAGCGACCAGCGCGCCCAGGAGTTCATCCTCTACGACTTCCTGGTCCGGCTCTACCGGTCCCGGCTCGCGCGGACGCGCAAGGACGGCGCATGAGGCGCCTCCAACGGAAATGCCAGACAAGGCCCGGCGCTCGCCTCGCCTGTGCATGCCACGGGAGGCGCGTGCACCCCAATGGGGTGCAACGCGGACCTGCGTCCCGTCACACCCTCAGTTCCCGTCGTCGGCACCGGCAACGGTCTTGACGATGGTGACCGTCAGAAGGCTGGTCGTGCCAATGAGGGTGGTCCCGCCACCGACGGCGCCTGCCAGCATCGACATATCACTGCCCTCCAACACCCGAAGCGTCTCCCGCTTCAACGACAGCTTCTTCGAAGCCTGCGCAGTCATTGCGACCTCCTTGATGAATTCTCAAAACCGTCCCATTCGTCAGAGGGTGATTCAAGCGAGGTCCACGCGAGTCTTGAATGACACACACCTCCAAGCGTTCGCATGACGCACGAGATGCCGTCACACCGCATCAATGAAAACACGGGTCGCGTGTCGCGCTCACTGGCGTGGCAAGAGCGCCTCCGTGCCCAGAAACGCATTGTCGACGTCCAACGTGACGCGGCGGAGCGGGGGCACGCCAGGAGACCTCCGAGCCACCTGCATCGTCAGGCTGTCAGCCTGACAGACAGGCACCCCGGTTGGTCCAAGCTGGCGCATTCGGTATCGTCTCCAGCCACCGGTCCGAGGCCCTCATGAGTCAGCACCCGCACCAGTCATCCCTCTTCCGGCAAGAAGCGCTGGACCACTACGCCAAGCCCGAGGTCCGGGGGAACCTGCTCCGGGTCGACCGTTCTGGGCGCGCGTCACGTACTGGCTCATCCTGGTGCTGGCGCTCGTCCTGGGCGTGGGCCTCACCGTCGTCGAAATCAACGACTACGCGACAGGCCCCGTGCTCATCCAGGTCCGCGGCCTGGAGGATTTGACGGTGACGTCCGCGGGGCGCGTGAGCAAGGTGCTGGTGGAGCGCGGGCAATACGTGCAGGCCGGGCAGCCGCTGGTGGAGCTGCACTCCCCGGTGGAGCAGGCCGAGCGCAGCCGGATGACGCAGGAGTTTCGCGCGCAGCTCGCCGCGGGCCTGCTGAACCCGCTCGACTCCATGTCCCGGCAGGCGCTGTCCACGCTGCGCAGTCAGGTGGACATGAGCGAGGCGCGGCTGTCGGAGCGCGTGCTCCGGGCCACCGTCAGCGGCCGCATCTATGACGTCCGCGTGCGGGAGAATCAGTACCTGAACGCGGGACAGGCCGTGGCCTCCATCCTCCAGGACGGCGCGGAGACCTTCGCGCTGGCGCTGGTGCCCGGGCAGTACCGCCCCATGCTGGAGCCCGGGCAGCAGATTCGCATGGAGGTCGCGGGCTTCCCCTACGCGTACCAGTACTTCCACGTGACGTCCGTCAGCGACGAACTGGTGGGCCCCGCCGAGGTGCGGCGCTACCTGGGCCCGGGGCTGGGAGACGCCCTGCCCTTGCAGGGTCCACACGTGGCGGTGGAGGGTCGGCTGCCGGGCGCGACGTTCGACGTGGATGGCCGCAACTACTCCTATTACACGGGCATGCCCGGCGTGGCCTGGGTGCGCGTGCGCGCCCGCAACGGCTGGCTGACCCTGTTCCCCGTGCTCGAGCTCCTCGGAAAACAGCGTGGCTGAAGAAGAAGACAACGCAGGCTCCCTCTTCGACCGCTTCCCCGCCCTGGGCCGCATTGGCGAGCACCTGCGGCGCAAGCGTGTCCCCTTCGTGGCGCAGCTCACCGCCACGGACTGCGGCGCCGCGTGTCTGGCCATGGTGCTGGGCTACTGGGGCCGGCGCATCGACCTGGACGAGGTCCACGCGGCCACTGGCCTGACGCTGCGAGGCGTCAGCGCGCTGGCGTTGCTCGAAGCCGGCCAGCGCTTCGGACTGGTGGGCCGCGCGGCCCGGGCGGACATCGACGAGCTGCACCTGCTGGAGCCCGCCACCATCCTCCACTGGGAGTTCCGCCACTTCGTCGTCTTCGAGCGGCTGACGTCCAAGGGCGTGGAGCTGGTGGACCCCGGCTTCGGGCGCCGCATCGTGCCCATGGAGCAGTTCCGCAAGTCCTTCACGGGCATCGCGCTGCTCTTCGAGCCGTCGGAGTCCTTCGAAAAGGGCGGCACGGTTCCAGGCCCCCGGCGCTACCTGCGGCTCATCACGGAGCGCGGCACCACACTGCGGCGCATCGTCGTGATGTCGGTGCTGCTCCAGCTCTTCGCGCTGGCGCTGCCGTCACTCACCGGCGCGGTGGTGGACCGGGTGGTGCCCAGCGGCGACACCACGCTGCTGGCCATCCTCTCCGCCGGCATGGGGCTGCTGGTCGTCTTCCAGTTCGTCTCGTCGCTGGTGCGCGCGCACCTGCTGCTGCACCTGCGCACGTACCTGGACGCGCGGATGACGGTGGGCTTCCTGGACCACCTGGTGCGGCTGCCCTTCTCCTTCCTCCAGCTTCGCTCGACGGGCGACCTGATGAGCCGGCTCAACAGCAACGCCACCGTGCGCGAGCTGCTGACGTCCGGCGCGCTGTCCGCCGTGCTGGATGGCACGCTCGTCTGCATCTACCTGGTGCTGCTCTTCTACGGGAGCTGGCAGCTCGCGCTGCTCGCGCTGGGGCTGGCGCTGCTCCAGGTGCTCGTCTTCCTGTTCGCGCGCAAGCGTCAGCGTGAGCTGATGTCCCGCAGCCTGGAGGTGAACGCCAGCGCGCAGAACTACGAGGTGGAGCTCTTCAACGGCATGCAGACGCTCAAGGCCATGGGTCTGGAGGACCGGGCCGTGCAGCACTGGTCCAACCTCTACGTGGACGTGCTCAACGTCTCGTTGGACCGGGGCCGGCTGTCCGCGTGGACGGACTCCATCACCGCCACGCTGCGCATGGCCTCGCCGCTGGCGACGCTGGCCGTGGGCACCTGGCTGGTGCTGGACCAACAGCAACTGTCCCTGGGCGAGATGCTGGCCATCAACGCCCTGGCGGGGAACTTCCTCACGCCCATCTCCAGCCTGGTGGCCACCGCGTTCCAGTTGCAGCTCGTGGGCAGCTACCTGGACCGCGTGGACGACATCCTCCAGGCGAAGCCGGAGCAGACGGACGACACGCCCCGCCGCGCCCACAAGCTCCAGGGCGGCATCCAGGTGGACCACGTCTCCTTCCGGTACGGCAGCCGCTCCACGCCGGTGCTCCAGGACGTCAGCCTGGACGTCAAGCCCGGCCAGTTCGTGGCGATTGTGGGCCGCTCCGGCGCGGGCAAGTCCACGCTGGCCAACCTGCTGCTCGGGCTGTACCTGCCGACGCAGGGGGACATCCGGTACGACGGCATCTCCCTGCGGGAGTTGGACTTGCGGGACGTGCGCCGGCAGATGGGCGCGGTGCTCCAGAACCCCGCGCTCTTCCAGGGCGACATCCGGAAGAACATCGCCTACTCGGACCCCACGCTGCCGTTGGAGAAGGTGCTCGAGGCGGCGCGGCGCGCGCAGATTCACGACGAAGTCATGGCCATGCCCATGAAGTATGAGACGGTGCTCAGTGACATGGGGCACTCGCTGTCCGGCGGTCAGCGGCAACGGCTCGCGCTGGCGCGCTCGCTGGTGCATGGCCCGGCCATCCTGCTGCTGGACGAGGCCACCAACGCGCTGGACACGAAGACGGAGCGGGCCGTCCAGGACGCCATCGCGGAGCTGAACTGCACGCGCGTGGTGATTGCCCACCGGCTGACCACCATCCGGGACGCGGACCTCATCCTCGTGATGGACAAGGGCCAACTGGTGGAACAGGGCCGGCACGACGAGCTGATGGCCCTCAAGGGGCACTACCACGAGCTGGTGGCGCAGCAGGACCGCGCCGCGCAGCAGAAGCTGGCGGGTTGAGGGGCGCGAGGACCGCGCCGCACGACGGGGCGGCTGCGACGCTCAGGGCGCGCTTTGGGAGACAGCGGCCGGAGCCAGCTCCACCTCGGCCAGGAGGCCCGTGGCGAGCCGCTCCCGCACCTCCGCGTCGATGAGCAGCTTCGCCTCCGCCTTCTGGTGGCGCGAGGACGGGTCCACCTCCGGCGCGAGGCTGTCCACCTGTCCCTTCAACGTCAGCCCCAGCGCGGGCAGGTGGACTTGAACCGACGTCCCCGAGCGCACCGACGGCGACAGATGCTCGGGCACCGCGAAGCGCAGCCGCAGCTCCTCGCTCACCAACCGGAAGATGGGCGTCGCGCGGCTCACCATGACGCCGGGCACCAGGTACACCTCGGTGACGCGGCCCGCGAACGGGGCGCGGATTCGCGCCAGCTCCACGTTGCGGCGAGCGGCATCGAGCAGCGCCTGCGCCTCCGCGCGGCGCGCCTGCGCCAGCTCCAGGTTCACCTTCGCCAGGGCCACGTCGGTCTCCGCCGTCTCAATCGCCTCCGCGGCGGTGAACTGGCGGATGCTCTGCTCACGCTTCAATCGCTGCTGCGCCTGGAGCAACAGCAGCTCGGTGCGGCTCACCTCGGCCTGGGCGGCCTGGAGCTGCGCCTGCCGCGCGGCGGCCTCCAGTTGCAGCGGCTCCAACTCCAACCGCGCCACCACCTGCCCGGCGGTGACGCGCTCGCCCAGCCGCGCCTCCAGCCCTTGCAGCCGGCCGTCCTGCTGCGACGTCAAATCCAACGTGTAGCGGGCCACCACCACGCCCACCAGGGAGTCCGCGGCGAAGGCGGAGCGCGGGGCCTCGGCGGCGGGCGCCGCCGCGTGCGACAGGGGCGTGCAGAGCAACGCGGCGCCCACGGCCCACCTTCGGAAAACCGTCCCGCTCACGTGGCGTGCTCTTCGCTGAAGGAGGCCCGGACATCCATGCGACGCCGACTTTACACCGGGCGTGCCCCACCCAGAAACGGCCGAGGGCCGCGGCCCGGAGCACGTGGCTCCCGGCGCGGCCCTCGCTCTCACCGAGCAGGTGAGGTCTGCTCCGCTCAGGCGGCGGTGATGGTGCCGTCCCGGATGATGAAGTCGCGGCGGGTGAACTTCGCCGTCAGCTCGGAGGGCTGGCGCAGCGAGTAGTCCTTGGCGATCTCCGTGCTCGGGATGAGGTGGAAGGCCGCCTTCGCCTCGGAGGCGCCGACCTCCAACACCACGAAGCCGTGGGCGTCACCGTCCACGAACTCCATGCCCGGGTGGGCCTCCTTCAGCGAGTTGTCCAGCTCCGTCACGATGTACCGGTACACCGCGCTGCCGGACGAGAAGCCCGCGCCGATGATGGCCATGCCCGCCAGCTCCTTGATGGAGCCGGAGGAGATGGCCGGCGCCGTCAGCGCGGGGACACCGGACTCCACGGACGCGAAGGACGCGTGGATGTCGCCGGAGATGAACATCGCGTTCTGCACCTGGTTCTCGTTCAGGAACTGGAGGAACTCCCGCTTCTTCGTGGGGAAGCCGTCCCACTGGTCCACGTTGAAGTAGAAGTCCTGGCGCAGCGTGGGGTCCGGGACGTCCGCCTTGTCGCTCAGCTTGAACACCATGGAGGTGAGCGAGATGGAGGAGACGACGATCTTCCACGCGTTGGTGGCCTGCGTCATCGACTCCTGCAGCCACGCCTGCTGCTCGTTGCCGAAGATGCCCTCGGAGGCCCCCGCCGAGCCCATGTACTTGACGGCCGCGTACAGGTCGAAGATGGGCTTCACGACGACGTAGCGCGAGCCCTGGATGCCGAAGAGCCCTGTCTTGCCCATGTGGGCGAAGGCCAGGCCGCGCGGCGTGCCACTGGTGGGGATGGCCGGAATGGGCGACTCGCCCGCGGCCACGCGCGCCTGGTTGACGGCGTTCAGCACCTGGTTGACGTACAGGAGCGCCATCCCGCCAGTAATCCAGGTGGCCGCCTTCGCAGCCGCCTCTTCCGCCGTGAGTCCGGCGGCGACGGCCTGCTGCACGTACACGCCGGTGAGGATCTGCTTGTAGGGCGCCAGCTCCGCGGCGTCGATGTCCACGTAGGCGAACATGTCCGACTGGAGCTGCGCCTGGACAGGCGGCGGCAGCGTCGGCAGCACCAGGGCGAGCTGCTCGGCCGGCACCGCCACCTTGCCCGGGTAGGCGTCCTCGGGGATGAGGTGGTCCGGGCGGTAGGTGCGCGTGTCCGTCACCAGCAGCTTCAGGTTCTGGCCGAACTCGAAGTCGCGGTAGATGCGCGTCGGCTGGGACACCACGGCGTTGATGTCGATGGCGCCCGCGTTGCTCGCGCCGTGGTCCATGGGGATGTACTCGAAGAAGGCCTGCTCCGCGTTGCGGCGGCGCTCGGTCTGCTTCTCGTTGGTCTTCTCATCCGTGTACGTCGCGACGTCGCCCCAGCAGTCGTCGGAGAACTCGTGGTCATCCCAGGTGACGATGAACGGGTAGCGCTCGTGCACCCGCTGGATGACCTTGTCCGTGCGCAGGTTCTTGTAGAGGTCGCGGTAGTTGGACAGCGAGTTGGCCGCGTAGAACGCCGTCAGGCCCGTGCCCTGGCGCAGCGCCTTCTCCGGCTCGCTGAAGATGACGCCACGTCCGTCCACGGACTGGAAGGACGCGTCGCCCGTCGTCTCGTAGATGTAGTCACCCAGGAAGACGACGAAGTCCAAGTCCTCGTCGAGCTGCAGCAGGTGCTGCCACGCGTTGTAGTAACGGCCGATGTAGTCCTGGCAGCTGGCGAAGACGAACTTCACCGGCACGGTGTCCGTGGTGGCCGGCGCGGTGCGGGTGCGGCCCGTCACCGTGGAGTGCTTCTGGCCGCCCGCGTCGATGGAGAAGCGGTAGTAGTACGTCGTGCGCGCGGACAGGTTGGTGACCTTCACCTTCAGCGCATGGTCGAATGCCGCCTGCGCGGTGAACGTCTGGTCCAGCACCAGGCTGCTGAACGACTCGCTGGTGGAGACCTCCAGCCGCACCTGCGTGTTCGCGCCCGCGTTGTCCGGGTCCACCGCGCGCACCCACAGCACCACGCTGTCCGGGCGCGGGTCTCCCGAGCACACCGACTGCGGGAAGTACTTCTCGCCAGCATCCGACGACGTCTCATCGTCGTTACATCCGAACGCAGTGGTCGCGGCAACAGCGACGACGGCCTGGAGGAAACTGCGGCGTTTGAATCGGTCGAACAAGGCGGCACTCCGGGTTGCGCGGGTTAGGAAACAGGCCCGCGAGTCTAGAGCGCCCTTCCATCCAGCAGGAAACATCCCCATGGATGAAACGACAACGCGCCGTGTCACCCACGCACGGTGCGAACGCGCACGCGAAACTCCAGACGCCAAGCAAAAGGGCCGCCCACCTCGCGGTGGACGACCCTCTCGTTTCACGGGCGAATCGCCCTATGCGGGCAAAACGCCCGGGTGAAGCTCAAGCCTACTTCACGGCCTTCACGCGTCCGCGCTTCTCGCTGCCCTCGGCCGGCGCAGACTCTTCCGGCGCGGCGGCGGCGGCGGCCCCGGGCGTCTTGCCGATGCCGTACTTCTCCAGCACGCGGCCTTCGATGTCCTTCGCAATCTCCGGGTGCTCGCGCAGGTAGTCCTTCACGTTCTCCCGGCCCTGGCCGATGCGCTCGCCGTTGAAGGAGAACCAGCTGCCGCTCTTCTCCACGATGTTCTCGTTGGAGGCGAGGTCGATGAGGTCACCCTCACGGGAGATGCCCGTGCCGTACATGATGTCGAACTCGACTTCCTTGAACGGCGGCGCGACCTTGTTCTTCACCACCTTCACGCGGGTGCGGCTGCCCACCACGTTGTCGCCATTCTTGATGGCGCCGATGCGGCGGATGTCCAGGCGCTGGGACGCGTAGAACTTCAGCGCGTTACCGCCCGTCGTCGTCTCCGGGTTGCCGAACATCACGCCAATCTTCATGCGGATCTGGTTGATGAAGATGACGCACGTCTGGCTCTTGGAGATGGTGCCCGTCAGCTTGCGGAGCGCCTGGCTCATGAGGCGGGCCTGCACACCCATGTGCGCGTCGCCCATCTCACCCTCGAGTTCCGCCTTCGGCACGAGCGCGGCCACCGAGTCCACCACCAGCACGTCGATGGCGCCCGAGCGGACCAGCATCTCCGCGATTTCCAGCGCCTGCTCACCGGTGTCCGGCTGGCTCAGCAGCAGGTCATCGGTGCGCACGCCCAGCTTGCGCGCGTAGCCCACGTCCAGCGCGTGCTCCGCGTCCACGTAGCCGCAGATGCCGCCACGCTTCTGCGCTTCCGCGACGATGTGGAGACACAGCGTCGTCTTACCGGACGACTCCGGCCCGAAGATTTCGATGATGCGGCCCTTGGGCACGCCACCCACGCCCAGGGCGATGTCCAGCGAGATGGAGCCCGTCGGGATGGCCTGAACGTCGCGCATCAGCGGCTCGTCGTTGCCGAGCCGCATGATGGACCCCTTGCCGAACTGGCGCTCCACCGCGGACATCGCCAGTTCGATCGCCTTTTCCTTCTCCTGATTCACGGCCATTGCTCGTAGCTCCTTGTATTGGCGAGCCACCCCGGCTCACCTGAACGCGCTTTTAGTACGCGATGGGTAGACCCTAGTCCACCCCTCTGACATCCGTGCTGCATCCTGCCGGTCAGCCCTCGCGGAGGGCAGCCAGGAGGGCGGCCACCAGCCCCGCCAATCCCACCCACACCCCTGTGTGTGCCACGCCCAGGAGCGCCAGCACCACCCCGGCCAGGGAGGCCAGGGTCAGCAGCAGCAGCCCCACGCGGTACACGGGCGTCCCGGGCTGGGCAAGCCACAAGGCGGTCATCGCCATCAGGGACAGCCCCACCTGGGAGGTGAGCAGGCTGGCGTCCCGGAAGGGAAAGAGGGCTTCATGGGCCCCCTGCGCGCTCAGGCCTCCCACCAACACCGCCACGGACGTACCCGGCTTCCCGCGCCGCTTCTTCCGCTGCTGGGTGTTGGCGCGCAGGTGCTCCAGGTCCTCGGGGTGGACTTCCAAGGCGTAGGGAAAGCCCAGGGAGAGCAGCGCCTCCACCGCCGCCGCGCGGCAGGTGCGCCCCCTGGCATCCACCAGGCCGGTGAGCCGGCCGCTTTCCAGGAGCCGGAGGAAGGTGTCCGCCACCAGCCGGTCTCCGCCCGTCCGGGCCATCCGCGCCAGTTGGAGGTTGAGCCGCGCCGCAATCAAGGGGCGCTCCGCCTGCGGCGCTCGGCCGGCCTGCTCCGTCAGGACCAGCACCGGCAGGGGCAGGTCCAGGGGCGGCGTGGGCTTGCCCCATCGCGACGGGGATGGAGGCGTCTCCCGGGGCACGGCCTCTGGCGGCGCCCAAGGCGCGACGGCCTCCCCGACCGCGGCCTCCGGCGGCGGCCCCCAAGGAGCAACGGCCTCCCGAGGCGCTTCGTCCTCGCCCTCCCTGGACCGCTGCGTGGGCGGATGTATGCGAGGCGCGTCGGACACGGTGGAAACTGTAGCCACGGCCCCAGGGAAGGTTCAAAGCGAAGTGCCCCCGCAACTTCCACCGGGCAACGGGGTTGATGTCGGCGTGGACGACGCGGATTCGGACGCACAAGCGATGTTGAGGGTGGCGGCGGGAGACCGGCAGGCCTTTGCCTGGCTGTTCGACCGCTACCACGCGAGCGTGGCGCGCTTCGCGTTCCGCTTCGTGGGCAACCGCGAGCGGGCCGAGGAGCTGACGCAGGACATCTTCGTGAAGCTCTACCGGAACGCGCGGGCCTACCAGCCCACGGCGCGCTTCAAGACCTTCCTCTTCCGGGTGGCCACCAACCACTGCCTCAACGAGGTGCGGCGCGGCGAGTACCGCATGCCACAAGCGTCCGCCGCGACACCGGACGGAGACGCCACGGAAGGATGGGAGATGGAAGGCCCCCGGGGCGACAGGCCGGATGCGGCGCTGGAGGGGCGGGAGCTGGAGCGGGCGGTGAGCGAGGCCCTGGCGGACATGAGCGCCCGGGAGCGCGCGGCGTTCACCATGTGCCGCTTCGAAGGCATGGCGTACCGGGACATCGCGGACGCGTTGGAGGCCAGCGAATCCGCCGTGAAGAGCCTCATCCACCGCGCCACGCTGGCGGTGGCGCGCAGGATTGAAGCGCTGCAGGCGGGCACCATGCCCGCGAGGAGCAGGGCATGAGCTGTGATTACGAAGTGGATTTGACGGCGTACGTGGACGGCGAGCTGCCCCCGGCCCGTGACGCCCAGGTGCGTGCCCACCTGGAGGACTGCGGGGACTGCCGCGCCACGGAGGCGCTGCTGCGCACCACCTTGGCGCGGATGGCGGAGCTGCCCGCCTTCGAGCCCTCGCCGGCCACGCGGCGCGCGGTGCTGGCGAAGCTGGACGCGCTGCCCGTGCCCTGGTGGGAGCGGGTGAGGACGTGGCTGCGTCCGGCGGTGCTGGTGCCCGCCACCGGGCTGGTGACGGTGCTGGCCGTGGCCCTGCTGATGGCGCGCCCCGGCCCGGACGCGCCGCTGGAGCTGGAGGACGCATCCGCCATGGAGCTGGCGGCGAACCTGGAGCTGGCCGAGGACTACGAGCTGCTGGGGCTCGACGACATGGATGACCTGGAGGCCGTCGCGAACCTCCACGAGTTGGGGGTGGTGCAATGAGGAACGGGAACCTGGCGGCCGCGCTGATGCTGGTCGTGGCGCTGCTCACGGGCGCCCTCGCGCGCGCGGACACGCAAGCGCCCCGGACGGCGGCCGAGCGCTTCGAGCAGATGACGCCGGAGCAGAAGGAGGCGCTCCGCGCGAAGCTGCGTGAGTTCAAGGCGATGCCCCCCACTGAACGGGCCCGTATCCGCGCCAACCTGCAGCGCTGGCGCGAACTCCCGCCCGAGGAACGCGAGCGCATCCGCGCCAACCTGCGCGAGCTCAAGCGCCTCACTCCAGCGGAGCGTCAGGCCCTGCGTGAACGGGTCGGGGCCTTCAAGAAGCTGGACCCGGCGCAGCGCGCCGAGCTGCGCCAGCGCATGCGGCAATACCTGAAGGAGAACCCGGAGCGCCGCGAGCAGATGATGGAGAACCTCCGCCGGTGGCGGCAGCTGTCGCCCGAACAGCGGCAGGAGGTCCGGGAGCGCCTGCGTGAGAGGCGGCGCCGGTGAGAGGCGCCCTACCCGCCGTCCTGTGCCTGCTGCTCCTGGGCGCCACCTCCGCCGCGGCGCAGGAAACACCCTCGCCCGCGCCTGGCGCCCCCACCAGGCCGCCTCCGCCCGGGGAGCCTCCGCGCATTCACGCCCCGCTCTCCGACGAGGACCAGGAGGTGGTGGAGAACCTGGAGCTGCTGGAGAGCCTGGACGCCGCCGAGGACCTGGACCTGTTGCTGGAGCTGAGCCAGGAGGACTGAAGCCCTTCCCGCGGAAACGACGAAGCCCGAGCCCCCTTCTGGGAGCCCGGACTTCTGGCGTTTCAGGGCCGATGCCGCGTGGCGGCTACTCCACCGTCACGCTCTTGGCCAGGTTGCGCGGCTGGTCCACGTCGTTCCCGCGCAGGTCCGCCACGTGGTAGGCGAGCAGCTGCAGCGGGATGTGGCCACCACCGGCGCCAGCAGCGCGCAGGCCGCCGGAATCCGGATGACGTGGTCGGCCAGCGACGTCACGTGCGCGTCGTCCTCGTCGATGATGGCAATCACCTTGCCACCGCGCGCGCGGACCTCCTCGATGTTGCCGATGATTTTCTCGTAGGCCACGTGCGGCTGCTTCGGCGCGATGACGACCACCGGCATCTTGTCGTCGATGAGCGCGATGGGGCCGTGCTTCATCTCACCGCCCGCGTAGCCCTCCGCGTGGATGTACGAGATTTCCTTCAGCTTGAGCGCGCCCTCCAGCGCCACAGGGTGCATGGGGCCGCGGCCGAGGAAGAGGAAGTCCTGGGCGTTCATGAACTCGCGGGACACGCGCGTCACGGCCGGCTCGCACTTGAGGACGTCCTCAATCATCTTCGGCACCTTCGTCAGGTGCGTCAGGTGCTCCTGCGCCGCCGGCACCGACAGGGTGCCGCGCATGCGGCCCAGCTTGACGGCCAGCAGGTACAGCGCCACCAACTGCGTGGTGAACGCCTTGGTGGACGCCACGCCAATCTCCGGGCCCGCGTTGGTGAGCACGGAGAATTCGGCCTCGCGCGTCATCGCGCTGCCAATGACGTTGCAGATGGCCATGGACGTGGCGCCGCGGGCCTTGGCCTCCTTGAAGGCCGCCAGCGTGTCCGCCGTCTCACCCGACTGGCTGATGGCGATGGCCAGGTGCGTGCCGTCGACGATGGGGTCGCGGTAGCGGAACTCGCTCGCCAGCTCCACCTCCACCGGCAGGCGCGCCAGCGACTCAATCATGTGCTTGCCCGCGACACCGGAGTGCCACGACGTGCCGCACGCCAGGATGGTGACCTTGGTCAGCGAACGGACCTTCTCCGCCGACAGGTTCCAGCCCTCGAAGTGGACATCGCCTTCCGACAGGAGCATCCGGCCGCGCAGCGTGTCCGCGACGGCGCGGGGCTGCTCCCAGATTTCCTTGTGCATGAAGTGCTTGTGGCCGCCCTTCTCCGCCATCATCGGCGTCCAGTCGATGCGGCGGGTGGGCCGGTTCACCTTCTGGCCCTGGCGGTTGAAGATGTCCACGGCCGCCGCGGTGATGACGGCCAGGTCACCCTCTTCCATGTAGACGAAGTCGCGAGTGTGCTCGAGCAGCGCCGGCACGTCGCTGGCCAGGAAGTTCTGCCCCTGCCCCAGGCCCAGCACCATGGGCGAGGCGTCCTTGGTGCAGACGATGCGGTTGGGGTCGCTGGCCGTCAGCACCGCCAGCGCGTAGGTGCCCTTCACCTGCGCGATGGCCGCGCGCACCGCGTCCGGCAGCTCCAGGCCGCGCTCCAGTTCCTCGGAGATGAGGTGCGCGAACACCTCTGAGTCCGTCTCCGAGGAGAACACGTGCCCGCGCGAGCGGAGCTGCTCCTTGAGCGACAGGTGGTTCTCGATGATGCCGTTGTGCACCACCGCCACGTCCTTGTACGTGTGCGGGTGCGCGTTCTCGTCGGAGGGACGCCCGTGGGTGGCCCAGCGGGTGTGGCCGATGCCGATGTTTCCCGGCGGCTGGTCCGCCACCACCCGGTTCTCCAGGTTGCGGAGCTTGCCCGTGGCCCGCACGACGTTGAGCTTGCGCTGGTTCAGCACCGCCACGCCCGCCGAGTCATAGCCACGGTATTCGAGCCGCTTCAGGCCCGACACCAGGATGGGGGCTGATTCCTTGTCACCGACGTAACCAACAATCCCGCACATAGTTGCACCTCTCTCTCACGCCCACGCCCGCCGGAGCAATCCGCGGGATTCCCCTACATCCCTGTCGGGCAGCGCTCTGCCTGGTCTCCAAGCAAGAGCCGCGCCGCCTAGCCCGCCCGTGCCTTCGCCTGCCGCGCCTTCTTGGTGGCCACCCAACCTTCCTTGGTCACCTGTGGCGTCCGGGACACAGCGAGGCTCCCTGGAGGCACATTTTTCGTCACCGTGGTGCCCGCGCCGACATACGAACCGTCGCCCACCTTCACGGGCGCGACCAACTGTGTGTCGGAGCCGATGAACACACCGTCACCCAGCTCCGTGACGTGCTTGTTCACCCCGTCATAGTTACAGGTGATGGTGCCCGCCCCCACGTTGCACCCTGAACCAATGACAGCGTCACCCAGGTACGTGAGGTGGTTGGCCTTCGAACCTTTTCCAATGCGGGCCTTCTTCGTCTCCACGAAGTTGCCCAGATGCACGTCCTCGGCCAGCTCCGTCCCGGGGCGCAGCCGCGAGAAGGGGCCAATGACGTTGCGCTCTCCGACGCGGGCCTCCTCCAGCACGGAATAAGGCTTGATGACGGTGCCATCCGCCACGGTGGAGGCATGCAGCACGCTGCCCTGGCCAATGGTGCAGCCCTTGCCCACCACGGTGCCGGCGGCCAGCGTGACGGACGGACCGATTTCGGTGTCCGGGCCCACGGTGACGCCTTCCTCGATGTAGGCCGTGGCGGGGTCCTGCAGCGACACGCCGGCGCGCATGTGCGCTTCATTGATGCGCTGCTGCATCACCCGCGCGCGGGCGGCCAGCTCCACCCGGTCATTCACGCCGGCCGTCTCCGTGGCGTCCGCATCCACCGTGCCCACCGGGCCCAGCTTCGCGGCCATCTCCACCAGGTCGGTGAGGTAGTACTCGCCCTGGGCGTTCTGCGGCTTGATTTCCGCCAGCGCCTTCCAGAGGAACTCCGCGTCCACGGAGTAGATGCCCGCGTTGCACTCGCGCACCTTGCGCTGCTCCGGGGTGCAGTCCTTGTGCTCCACGATGCGCGTCACCTTGCCGCCCTCGCGGATGACCCGGCCGTAGCCCGTGGGGTCCTCCAGGGTGGTGGACACCATGGCCAGCTTGCCGCCCGTCTGGTCATGGGCGGCCAGCAGCGCCTCCAGCGTCTCGCGGCGCAGGAGCGGCACGTCGCCATAGAGGATGAGGACCCGGCCGGAGTACCCCTTCAGGGCCTCCTCCGCGGAGCGCACCGCGTCCGCCGTGCCACGCTGCTCGCGCTGGAGCGCGAAGCGCAACGGGGCATCCGGGAAGAGGGCGCGAACGGCCTTCTCCACCGCTTCCGCCTGATGGCCCACCACGGGGACCACCGACGTGGCGCCCAGTTCAAGGGCCCGCTTGAGGGGATACGCGCAAAGGGGCCGGCCGAGGATGGGGTGAAGGACCTTCGCCTTCTCCGACTTCATCCGCGTGCCCTTGCCCGCGCACAGCACCACCGCCGCCAGAACGCTCATGCGGCGGAGAATTAGGGACAGGCAATCGAGTCGTCAACCGCGCGCGGATCAGAAGGCGTGACGGTGTCCACCGGGCGCGGCTTCGCACTGACCGAGACGCACAGGGTGTTGCGCTGAATCGTGATGCCAAAGCTGGGCTTCAAGAAGACCGTGACATCGGCCGCGGACGGCGCGGCGCCAGGCGGCGACTTCTTCTCGGGTATGGCTGGCGTGCTCATACGCTCCCCCGGACGCGATTCATGATGGGACCCAGAATGCACGTCGCTGGAGAACAATCCAAGAGGAAAAATGTTGTCGGGCTGAAATCCTGGTCCCGGCAACACGGTTCGTGCATACCGGGACACATGTAGTCCGTCTGGTCCCCTGGCGTCGCCGGACTGGAGGGTAGGCTTTTGTCGCCCGGGTAACACATCACCCAGGACGAAAGCCAGCGATGGACTGTTCAGACAGCGCGAGGAGGGCTGAACCCGTGAAGGACACGAGCTTCCGCGGTGCGGTGCTGAAGCGAGGACTGCTGGCCGCGGTGATGTTGGTGGCGTGTGTGGCCCAGGCGGCGCGGCCCTACCGGGGCGGCGCGGTGGCCACGGCCTACCCACAGGCGAGCGCGGCGGCGCTGGAGATGCTGGAGAAGGGCGGCAACGCCACGGACGCGGCGGTGGCGGCGGCCTTCGTGGCGGCGGTGGTGGGCCCCTACCACTCCGGCATTGGCGGCGGCGGCTTCGCGCTGGTGCACGACGCGAAGAGCGGCGACACGAAGGTGTTGGACTTCCGTGAAGTCGCCCCCAAGGCGGCCACGCGTGACATGTACGTGAAGGACGGCAAGGTGGTGCCGGGCCTGTCCACGGACGGAGCGCTGAGCGTGGCGGTGCCGGGCGCCGTCGCGGGCTACCTGGAGCTGCTCAAGGCGCACGGCAAGCTGAAGCCCGCCGTCGTGCTGGCGCCGGCCATCGCGGCGGCGAGGCAGGGCATGTGGGTGACGCCGCGCTACCGCACCATGGCGGAGGGCCGGCTGGCCTGCCTGAGCCGGGACGCGGAGGCCTCGCGCGTGTTCCTGGTGAAGAACGCCCAGGGCCAGTGGGAAGCGCCCCCCGTGGGGCACGTCATCCGGCAGCCCGACCTGGCGCGCACGCTGACCTCCATTTCGAAGCAGGGCGCCAAGGCCTTCTATGCGGGGCCGGTGGCGAAGGCCATCGCCACCTCGGTCCAGGCCGGCGGCGGCATCCTCACGCAGGAGGACCTGGCGGCGTACAAGACGCGGAGCGCCGCGCCGCTCGCGGGCTCGTACCGCGGCCACCGCGTGCTCACCATGCCCCCGCCGAGCGCGGGCGGCGTGGCGGTCATCCAGGTGCTGACCGCGTTGGAGCAACTGCGGCCCCAGGGCCTGGCGTTCCGTGACGCGGAGGCGCTGCACCTCTACGTGGAGGCGGTGCGGCGGGCCTACGTGGACCGCGCGAAGCACCTGGGGGACCCGGCCTTCGTGGACGTGCCCCTGGCGCGGCTGGTGTCGGCCGGGCACGTCGCGGACCTGGCGGGCTCCATCGACCCGAAGAAGGCCACGCCCAGCGCGTCGCTGCTGGCGCCGAAGGAAGGCGTGCGGGGCTCCACGCTGACGGACGAGCCCACCACCCTGACGCCCGAGCCGGAGAAGAAGAACACCACGCACATCTCCGTCATCGACAAGGACGGCAACGCGGTGGCCATGACGACGACGGTGAACTACGGCTTCGGCTCGTGCGTGGTGGCCAAGGGCACCGGCGTGCTGCTCAACGACGAGATGGACGACTTCGCCGCGCAGCCCGGCGTCCCCAACGCGTACGGCCTGGTGACGGGCGAGCCCAACGCGATTGCCCCGGGCAAGGTGCCGCTGTCCTCCATGTCCCCCACGCTGGTGTTCTCCAAGGAGGACCCCAAGCGCGTCATGCTCGCGGTGGGAAGCCCCGGCGGCTCCACCATCCCCACCACCGTCATCCAGGTCATCAGCAACGTGGTGGACCACGGCATGGACGTGGCGCGCGCGGTGAACGAGGGCCGAGTGCACCACCAGTACCTGCCCGACGAGGTGTGGGTGGACAAGTGGGGCCTGGAGCCGGCGACGCTGTCCGTGCTGGAGGCCAAGGGCCACAAGGTGCGCCGCGTGGACCAGTGGGGTGACGCGGAGGCCGTCTACAGCGACCCGAAGACGGGGCTGCGCTTCTCCGCGAGCGACCCGCGCAACGAGGGCGCCGCCCTGGGGCAGGATTGAGCAGTGCCCACGCCACCGCCCATCTTCGACGCCCACCTCCACCCGGAGGGCCTGAGCGACCAGGACCTGGAGTCCATGCGCTTCTTCGGCGTGGAGCGGGCGTTGGTGGTGGCGCACCACTTCCCGGAGCCCACGTCCAAGGCGCTGCTGCGCCACTTCGATGACCTGGTGGAGCGGCAGCTCCCCCGGCTGGAGCGCCTGGGCATCCGCGCGTACGCCGCGCTGGGCGTCCACCCGCGCTGCATCCCCCGGCGCGGCTTGAGCGAGGTGCTGTCCGCCCTGCCCGACTACTTCCAGGGCGGGCGCGTGGTGGCGCTGGGCGAGACGGGCCTGCACGCGGGCGGAGAGGAAGAGGAAGAGGCCTTCCTGGAGCAGCTCGCGCTGGCCCGCAGCCTCAAGCTGCGCGTGGTGGTGCACACCCCCACCGCGGACAAGGAGCGCCACACGCGGCGCATCCTCACGCTGCTGCGGCAGTCGGGCCTGCTGCCCTCGCGCGCGCTGGTGGACCACGCCAACGCGCGCACGGTGCGCACCATTTTGGAGGTGGGGCACTGGGCCGGACTGACGCTGCACCCCGAGGCGCTCAAGGCCGAGCGCGCCGTGGCGCTGGTGCGGCGGCTGGGCAGCGAGCGGCTCATGCTCAACTCGGACGCGGGCGACGGCGCCGGGGACATCCTCGGCCTGGCGCGCGCCGCCAACCTCCTGGCCAAGGCCAGCCTGTCCGCGCGCATCGTGCGCCGCATCACCCATGAGAACGCCGCTCGCTTCTTCCAGGTGAGCGGCTGACGCACGCGCGACACCGCGCGGCAGCTCCGACACCGGCGCGTTGCCCCAGGTCAAACGACGTTCGCGACGGAATCTTTCGATGAAACGGCGCGCTCTTCGTCATTCCCTGCAGGGCATACAGCGGAAATAGGCCGGTCCCCCGCACGTTGCCCCATCACCCGCGCTGGGAGTGGCATTTGCACCGCTTGGTCGTCTTCGTCGTCAGCCTCGCGCTCGCGGGCTGCACTGGCCCGTCCTCCGCTCAGCGCCTCGCGTCATCCAGCGAGCCCGTCGCGCCGCGCCCCCTGGAGCCTGACGCGGGCCGCCAACTGACGCTTCCCCCCGACCGCTTCCTGGCCGCCTGCCTGCACGACGTGCAGCAGGCCGCGGCGCACATCCACGCGCTGCTGGCGCTGCCCGCGCCGAGGGACGTGGACGCGGCGCTCACCGCCTATGACGACGCCATGGCGCTGCTGGACGACGCCCACAGCCGGGGGAACCTTGGCGCCAACACCCACCCGGACGCGGCCTTCCGCGAGGCGTCGGAGCGCTGCGCCCAGGCGACGGATGGCATGCGCACGGACGTGTCGCTCAACCCCCGCGTCTACGCGGCCCTGGCCGCGTTGGACTTGAGCGGTCAGGACGCCGCCACCCGGCGCTGGGTGGACCTGGTGCTGCGAAGCTTCCGTCGCGCGGGAGTGAACCGGGACTCCGCCACCCGCGCGCGGCTGCGCGAGCTGAACGACACCCTCACGCGGCTGGGCCAGGCGTTCAGCCAGCACATCCGCGAGGACATCCGGCACGTGGACGTGGCCCCGGACGCGTTGGAGGGCCTTCCGGACGACTACATCCGGGACCACCCGCCGGGCGCGGACGGCCGGGTGCGCATCACCACGGACCCGTCGGACGCGCTGCCCTTCCTGACCTACGCGCGCAACGGGCTCGCCCGCGAGGCGCTCTGGCGCGCGGGCAGCAGCGCGGCCATCCGCGCAACCTGGAGACGCTGTCGCGCCTGCTCCAGGCCCGGCACGACCTGGCCACGCTCCTGGGCTACCCGAGCTGGGCCGCCTACGCGTCCGAAGACAAGATGGTCCGCCACCAGCGCGTGGCCGAGGACTTCATCGAACAGCTCGCCACCGCCACCACCACGCGCGTGAAGGACGACTACGCCGCGCTGCTGGAGCGCAAGCGGCGGGACGTGCCCGGCGCCACCCGCGTGCAGCCGTGGGAGCAGACGTACCTCAAGGAGCAGGTGCGCGCGGAGCGCTACCGCCTCGACTCGCGCGAGCTGCGGCCCTACTTCGAATACACGCGGGTGAAGCAGGGCGTGCTGGACATCACCTCGCGGCTCTTCGGGCTCACCTACCGCCGCGTCACCGACGCGCCGGCGTGGCACCCGGACATCGAGACCTGGGACATCTACGAGGGCCCCACGCGCCTGGGGCGCTTCTACCTGGACATGCACCCGCGCCCGAACAAGTACGCCCATCCGGCGCAGTGGGATTTGGCCACCGGCCGCGCGGGCAGGACGATTCCAGAGGGCGTGCTGACGGCGAACTTCCCCCGCCCCGGCGCCCACCCCGCGCTGCTCCAGCACACCCAGGTGCAGACCTTCTTCCACGAGTTCGGCCACCTGATGCACCACGTCCTTGGTGGCCGCGCGCGCTGGGCGAGCCTGTCCGGCTCGCGCACGGAGCGAGACTTCGTGGAGGCGCCCGCTCAAGTGCTGGAGGAGTGGGCCTGGCGCCCGGAGTCACTCCAGATGTTCGCCCGGCACCTCGTCACCGGGGAGCCGCTGCCCACGGACACCATCCTCCGCATGCGGCGCGCGGAGGCCTTCGGCAAGGGACTGTGGCTGCGCCAGCAGCTCTTCTACGCGGCCGTCAGCCTCCAGCTCCACGCGAGCGACCCGGCCGGCGTGGACACCACCGCGCGGGTCAACGCGCTCCAAGAGCGCTACATGCCCTTCCCCGCCCTGGACGACACCTACGCCCACCTCTCCTTCGTCCAGCTCGACGGGTACTACTCGTCCGCGTACTACGCCTACCTCTGGTCGCTCGTCATCGCCCGGGATTTGCTCACGCCCTTCCTGGAGCACGGGCTGATGGACCCCGCCACCGCCCAGCGCTTCCGGGACACCGTGCTGGGGCCCGGCGGCTCCCGTGACGCCGCGGACCTGGTGCGCTCATTCCTGGGCAGGGACTACGGCTTCGAGGCCTATACCCGTTGGTTGGACGACGCCTGACGCTGCTCGTCAGCGCGTGTAAAAACAAAGGGCCCCGCGATGTGAATCGCGAGGCCCCTGGTGTTGTGAATCCGTCAAATCGTCAACGGTCCGCTCACGCGGCGTCGGCGTTCAGTGCACCGCGGGTGCGGGCGCCGACTGCTCGGGCTGCAGGGTGATGCCCTGGGCGTCCGAATCGAACCGGACCTGCACGGGCACGCCCTGATAGCGGTACTGGGCCAGGGAGTCCGCCGCCGCGTCCAGCTGGCGCTGATAGCGCTCCTCCAGCTCCACCGCGATCAGCAGCATCGTCTCGCCCGCGTCCTCGACGCCCGGGCGGTACACCTGGCACCGCTGGAACCGCGCCCAGCGACCGTTCTCCATCTTCACCAGCTCGCCGTCGTAAGCCATGCGCAGCTCCTCTGCCGTAAATCCAACGGAACCCAATGTAGGGCCGGATTAACTCCGTGTCATCCCCCCCACTTGAAAATTCGTCAAAAGCCTCGAAGTCCAAGAGGTTACGGACGCATCTGACCGGCATCCAGGCGAGCAGCCAGGGGCAACTGCTCAAAAATGTAAATTGAGCGGCCCGTCAACGCGGTTAAGGCCGGCCTCGCGGGGCGGTGGCACCGGAGCGGTGCGTCACCTATGCTTTGGGGGAGATGAAGCTGCCCGGGCTGTTCCGCAAAGAGCGCACCACCATCCAGGCCGCCGACGCGCAGGACCACGCCGAGCGGCTCCTCGCCGAGTCGCTGCGCATGCTGGGCCAGGTCTGCGGGAAGGTCGCGGACGCCATCGAGGCGCAGCGGCTGTCCCGACAGGGGTACCAGCACAACACCTACCTGCGACGGACCGACGGCGACCAGGACGACAGCGCCAAGAAGACGTAGACGGGTGGCTCGCCATGGCCACCGACTCCGACGCTGACGTGCCCGTCCCCTGCCTGGCCACCGCCCCCACGTGGCGGGACGCCGGCATCCGCATGCCCATGCCCGGCCTTCAAGATTCAGAAGGACCCCGCCTGCCGGACGGCCTGCCGCCCGTGGTGGACGCGCACGTCCACCTCTTCCCGGACCGGGTGTTCGAGGCGGTGTGGCGCTGGTTCGACCAGTACGGCTGGCCCATCCGCTACAAGCTGCACACGCGCCAGGTCGTGTCCTTCCTCCTGTCACGGGGTGTCCAGCGGGTGGTGGCGCTGCATTATGCCCACCGGCCAGGCATGGCTCGCGCGCTCAACGCCTACGTGGCGGAGGTGGCCCGGGAAGAGCCTCGCGTGCTGGGGCTCGCCACCGTGCTCCCGGGCGAGCCGGAGGCGACGGCGGTGCTGGAGGAAGCGTTCGCCGCGGGCCTGCGTGGGGTGAAGATTCACTGCCACGTCCAATGCTTCGCCCCTGACGCGCCGCACCTTCACGAGGTGTATGCCGCGTGCGCGAAGGCGGGCCGTCCGCTCGTCATGCATGCGGGGCGGGAGCCCTCCAGCCCCCACTACAATTGCGACACCTACGCGCTCTGCGCCGCCGAACGGGTGGAGCGTGTGCTGAAGGACCATCCCACGCTGAAGCTGTGCGTGCCGCACCTGGGCGCGGATGAGTTCGACGCCTACGCGCGGCTGCTCGAGCGTTACGACAACCTCTGGCTGGACACCACCATGGCGCTGGCGGGGTACTTCCCCGTGCCCATTCCCCGCCGCGCGCTGGAGGTCCGACCCGAGCGCATCCTCTACGGCACCGACTTCCCCAACATCCCCTACGCGTGGGACCGCGAGCTGCGGACATTGCTGGGGATGAAGTTGGATGACGCGGTGCTCGCGGGCATTCTGGGGCAGAATGCGCTCCAGCTTTACGGAGCGTGAGCCCCAGGGGCCCGGCCCCGGATGCAAGGCTCGTCCTCACGGGTCGTTCGCTGTTGAAAAGCGTCGGAGCCCCTTCCGGAATGGAAGAGGAGTTCCCATCATCCTGCCCATAGAATTTCGCGGCGAGTCACCCAGCCGCAGCTCTCCCGAGGCCCTGCCATGTCCCACATCCTGGTCGTCGACGACGACGCGAGCCACCGCACGCTCATCTGCGATGCCCTCGAGGAAATGGGCTATCCCACGGTTCAAGCGGCCAACGGTCGCGAGGCGCTGGACCTGTTGGAGGGAGACATGCCCTCCGCCGTGCTGCTCGACTTGCGGATGCCGGTCATGAGCGGCTGGGGATTGCTCGACGCGCTCAAGAAGATGCCCCGCGCACGCGGGTTGCCCATCATCATCATCTCCGGCTACGGCTTCGAGTGGGAGGCCGAGCTGGTGGGCGCCGCCGGCTACATCTCCAAGCCCGTGGACCTGGACAAGGTGCGGATGACGGTGCAGCAGATTGCCGGTCCGCCGGAGATGTCGCTCGTCCACTGAGACGGCACCGTAGAGGCGGGCGGGCATCCCCCTGTTGACGGGTGGGGATTGTCCCCCGGTGCCGGGCTCGGGTGAGATGCAGGGCATTCCATGACGCCCTCTCCCACTGATGACCTGGCGGTCGACGCCCGCGGACTGCAGAAGCGCTTTGGCGGTTTCAGCGCGCTCAACGGGCTGGACCTGCAGATTCCCCGCGGCGCCTTCTACGCGTACCTGGGCCCCAACGGGGCCGGGAAGTCCACCAGCATCGCCCTGCTGACGGGGGTGTACGGCCCCGACGCGGGCACCATCCGGATGCTCGGGGTGGACGCGGTGGCCAGGCCCATGGAAGTGAAGCGCCGCGTGGGCGTGGTGCCGGAGGAGCTGAGCCTCTTCGAGCGGCTCACCGGCCGGCAGTACCTCACCTTCTGCGCGCGCATGTACGGGCTGGACGGCGACGAGGCCGCGGCCCGCGCCAGCGAGCTGCTGGAGCTGACGGAGCTCACCTACAAGGCCGGCGCGCTGGTGGCGGAGTACTCCAAGGGCATGCGCCGGAGGCTCGCCATCGCCGCGGCGCTGATCCACGCGCCGGAGCTGGTGCTGCTGGACGAGCCCTTCGAGGGCATTGACGTGCTGGCCGCCGGAGTCATCCGCGAGCTCTTGCGCGAGCTGAGCCGGCGCGGGGTGACGCTGCTGCTCACCACGCACGTGCTGGAGATCGCCGAACGGCTGGCCACGCACGCGGGCATCATCCGGGGCGGGCGCATGCTGGACCAGGGGCCGGTGGACTCGCTGCTGTCGCGCTACGAGTGCCCCTCGCTGGAGGCGGTGTTCGAGAAGCTCATCTCCGTGCCGGCGTCGCGCAACGCGCGCCTGTCCTTCTACGGCGAGGCCCCCGCGCCCGTCGTCCCGCTGCGCCGGGAGTCCGCATGAGCCGCCCCGCCGTGCCCGGCTTCTTCCGGCACCTGTGGTTGCTCTGGGGGCTGCGCTTCGACATCGGGTTGAATCAGGGTCCCGGACGCAGCCGGCTGCTCGCGGTGGCCGCCTTCGCCGCGTCCAGCGCGCCGGGCCTCTTCCTGGGGCTGACGTTCTTCGCGCTGATGCGGCTGAAGCCCATCGCGCAGAGCGAGGTGTGGCCCTTCTTCATCCTCAACCTGCTGTGCTTCGTCACCTTCTCCGTGTGGGTGACATGGCCGCTGCTCTCCGCGGGCGTGGATGACCACTCCGAGCTGAGCCGCTACGCCGCCTTCCCCATCTCTCCCTTCCGGCTGCTCATCGCCTCCACGGTGGCCAGCCTCTTCGAGCCGCGCGCGCTCGTCTTCTACGCGCCGCTCACCGGGGCCGCGCTGGGCTTCGCGTCCGTCTACGTGCTCTACATGCCGTGGCTGGCGGTGGTGCTCTACGTCCTCTTCGCGCTCCTGTGCGCGGCGTGGAGCCGGGTGGCGCTGTACGCCGTCATCAACGTGCTGCGGGAGAAGCACAGCGCGGAAATCATGGGCGGCGGTCTGGCGCTCTTCCTGCTGGGCGCGTCCTTCATTCCCCCCATCGACACCTCGTGGCTGACGGCGGTGGGCGAGGCGGGCGTGGACGCGCTGGACATGACCCTCATCATCAACGCGGCGGTGGCGCTGGGCCGCGTGCCGCCGGGCCTCTTCGGTGACGCGCTGGCGCAGCTCGCATGGCACCGGCCCCGGGTGGCCATGGCCGAGGCGGCGGCGCTGCTCTTCTTCACCGCGGTGGGCATGGCGGTGGCCTACGCGCTGCTGATGCGCTTCCACCGGCAGGCGGGCCGCGCGGGAGGCTCGCGCAAGGACTCGGGTGACAGCAACCCGTTCGCCACCACGAAGACGCGCTACACCACGCTGGTGACGCGCGAGGCCCTGGACCTGTGGCGCAACCCGCGCGCGCGGCTGCTGGCGTCGGTGCCCTTCATCCTGGCCATCCTGCTGAAGCTGCTGTCCGGACGGGACTTGTTCGTGTTCCTCCTGGGCGGCTCGGCGGATGCGTGGCTGATGGGCGGCCTGTGCATCTACGGCGCGGTGGTGATTGCGTCCACGTTCTCCCAGAACACCTTCGCGTATGACGGACAGGGCTTCGCGGCGTTCCTGGCGGCGCCCCTGGACCTGGCGGACGTGCTGCGCGCGAAGAACCAGGTGCAGGGCGCGGCGGCGCTCGGGATGGCCGGGATGGTGGCGCTCTTCTACCGGGTGTACTTCGGCTTCGGCACCGCGCTGGACATGCTGTGCGCCATGGCGGCCGTGGCCACCGTGGTGCCCATGCTGCTGGCGGCGGGCAACTTCCTCTCGCTGTACTTCCCGGTGAAGTTCCACGCCAGCCTCAAGCGGCGGGACAAGGTGCCGCTGACGGCCTCCATGCTGGGCATCCTCGCGGCCAGCGCGGGTTGCATGCCCTTCGGGTGGGCGCTCAAGCTCGCGGGCAAGGACGGCCCCACGTGGCACACGGCGGCGATGATTCTCCTGGCCGCCGCGCTGAACGTGGCGCTGTACCGCGGGGTGCTGCCGCTGGCGCTGCGGCTCCTGGAGCGGCGGCGGGAGGTGGTGCTCCAGGCGGTGACGCGGGAGTAACGCGCGCGGCCCTTCCAGCGGTGATAGACGGAGGGGCCATGCCCATCGCGGAACTGAACGGACAGGGAATCTACTTCGAGGACTCCGGTGGAGACGGCCGGCCCGTCATCCTGGGCCACGGCTTCCTGATGGACCACCGGATGTTCGACGCGCAGGTGGCGGCGCTCACCCCTGAGTTCCGCGTCATCCGCTGGGATGCCCGCGGCTTCGGGCAGACGCGCTGGGACGGCCAGCCCTTCACGCCGTGGGACTCCGCCGCGGACTGCGTGGCGCTGTTGGACCACCTGGGCATCCAGCAGGCCGTCGTGGGCGGCATGTCCCAGGGCGGCTACAGCGCGCTGCGCGTGGCGTTGAAGCACCCCGAGCGCGTCCGGGCGCTGGTGCTGATGAGCACCCGGGGCACCAACGACGACGAGGCCACCCGCGCCGCCTACCAGCAGTCCGCCGACGTCTGGCAGGCGCAGGGCCCCATCGACCCGCTGGTGCAAGGACTGGCCCAGGCCATCATCGGGGACACGCGCTACTTCGACACGTGGCTGCCGCGCTGGCGTCAGATTCCCGGCGGGCACTTCGCCCACGCCATCCGGTCGCTCATCGACCGGGACGACATCTCCGGACGGCTGACGGAGATTCGTTGCCCCGCCATCGTCTTCCACGGGCTGGAGGACCACGGCATGCCGCCGTCCCACGGCGAGCACCTGCACCAGACGCTGCCCGGCAGCGTGCGCTTCGTCCCCGTGCCCGGCGCGGCGCACGCGGCGAACATGACGCACCCGGAGGCCGTCAACCCGGCGCTGGTGGCGTTCCTCCGCGCCCACGCCTGACACGCGAAAGCCGCGGACGCCTCCAAGCGCGTCCGCGGCTTCCTGTCCCCCTCTTCCGTTGGCGCTCAGTAGGAGATGCCGTGCCGGGCCGCCTGCGCCTTCACGCCCTTCATCACGTTGGCGTCGAAGGCGTCCTCCTTCGTGGGGGCGTTCTTCGTCAGCCACGCCTCGCGCTCCGCGGCCAGCGTCTCCGCCTTCTTCTCCAGCGCCTTCTTCTCCTCGGAGAGCGTCTTCACCTTCGCGGCCTGCGCCTCGGGTGACAGGCCCTTGAGCTCAACGGGCAGCTCGTCGCGGCTCACGCCCGCCAGCGCGGACGGCGCCTCCACCAGGTCCACCGCGCCGCCCACCGCCTTGGGCGCGCTGCTGGCGGGGGCACCGGCGGCCCCGGCGCCGCGCGTCTTCTTCATGAAGGAGATGCGCTCGGCAGCGGCCTCCGGCGCCAGCCTGGCCATGGAGGCGGCGCGCTCCATGTTCACCGCCTGGACTTCCTTGCGGCCCGTGTAGAGCGTCTTCGAGGCCAGCTCCGCGTTCACCTTCGCCAGGTCCTCATCGTACGGCGTGGCGACGGCGACCATGCCACCGGACTGGTCGATGGAGTCGAAGGTGCCGTCCGTCAGCTTCGCCACGGACCGCCACGCCACCTCCGTCTCGCCGTCCCCGCCGCACCGCACGGTGTTCACGACGATGTGCTTCTCCCGGGCCTTCTTCGCCCAGAAGTTGAAGTCCCAGTCGTCGTTGCGCTGCGCCGGGGCGCGTCCCCCACCAGGAAGATGGCCTTCATCACCTCGCGGTTCTTGCTCCAGGACAGCTTGGACACGGCCTCGCCCAGGCCGCGGCCCACGTGCTCGGGCGTGTCCCCGCCGCCACCCGCCTCGAACTTGCGCAGGTTGGCGAACACCGTGTCCAGGTCGTCGCTCAGGTCGAAGCGCTTCGTCACGTAGTCGTCGCCCACGTCGCGGTAGGCCACCAGCCCCACCTTCAAGCGCGGCGTCGGACGGCCCTGCGCGATGCGCGAGGCGATGGAGTAGATCTTCCGCTTCGCCCCATCCAACAGCCCGCTCATCGAGCCCGTCGTATCCAGCACGAACACCACTTCAATCTCCGGCCGGGCCGCGGCGGGCGTCTGCTGCTGGGACGGCGCCACCTGCGCGGGCTTCTGGGACGCAGCGGGCTGCGCTTGAGCGGCCGGCGTCGCCGCCTTGGCGGGAGCGGGCTTCTCCACGGGCTTGAAAATCGGGCTTTCCGTGGCCGTGGCCAGGGCAGCGGACAGAGCGGTGACGAGCGCGGCCGACAGCGCGGCGCGCGACAGGAACTTGCGGTCCATGGGGCTCTCCAAGGGGACGGACGACAGCGAGGTTCAAAAGGCTTCGGCGCGCGCGTACGTCCCTGGAACGAACGACTTCGCCCTGGGGTCTACGCCCCAGGTCGATTTCTCACACGCGCCGCCGGTTGCACCCGTCCCGCCCGGGCGTTAGGGCTCCCCTCCGCGTGCGCGTCTTCCATTCGGACAGCTACGAAGTCCCGTTGCCACCTGGCCACCGCTTCCCCATGGAGAAGTACCGCCTGCTGCGCGAAGCGCTCCTGGCGCGCGGCGTGCTCACCCCAGCGTCCCTCACCGAAGCCACGCCCAGTCCCCGCGAGGACCTGGCCCGTGTCCACACGCCCCGCTACCTCGACGCGCTGTTCCAGGGCACCCTCACCGAGGCCGAGCAGCGGCGCCTCGGCTTCCCCTGGTCACCCGAGCTGGTGCGGCGCTTCGCCGCCGCGGTGGCGGGCACCGTGGACGCCGCCCGCGCCTCGCTCCAGGACGGCATCGGCGGCAACCTCTCTGGCGGCACGCACCACGGCTTCCCGGACCACGGCGAGGGCTTCTGCGTCTTCAACGACATCGCCGTGGCCATCCGCGGGCTCCAGGCCTCGCGCGACATTCGCCGCGCCGTGGTGGTGGACCTGGACGTGCACCAGGGCAACGGCACCGCGGCCGTCTTCTCCGGCGACGACTCCGTCTTCACCTTCTCCATGCACGGGGAGAACAACTTCCCCTTCCGCAAGCAGCCCTCCCACCTGGACGTGGGCCTGCCGGACGGCACGGGGGACGCGGCGTACCTGGACGCGCTCGCCTTGCATCTGCCCGACGTGCTCGACCGCGCGGGCGCCTCCATCCTCTTCTTCCAGGCGGGCGTGGACCCGCTCACGGAAGACGCGCTGGGACGGCTCTCCCTCACGCACGCCGGACTGCGCGCACGCGACACGCTGGTGATGGAGGCCGCCCGAAAGCGGGGCCTGCCCGTGGTGCTCACCCTGGGCGGTGGCTACGCGAAACCCCTGTCCGCGACGATTGACGCGCATGTGGGCACATACGAGGTGGCCCGTGCGCTGTTCCGTTGAGCCTGCCTGCCCTGGCGCGGCTTGCCCGGGTGCCACGGTGGGCGGATGCTGGCACGTCTCAGGAGACTCAAGAACATGACCCCATCCCTCCGCCGGCCCCTGCTCGGGAGCCTGTTCCTCGCCTGCTGCGCGCTCGCCCTGTCCTGCGGCAGCGACGGGCCCTTCTTCCGTCTGACCTTCTCCCTCCCCGACACCCTCACCGCTGTCCCGGGTGAGAGCTTCCCCGTGGAGTTCACCGTGCGGCGCGAGGGAGACGACCAGAGCGCGTTCCGCATCAACCTCGGGAGCGCGCCGGAAGGCGTCACGCTGACGCCGGAAATCGTCCTGCCGGAGAACGAGGAGAGCGTCACCGCCACCGCCACCTACGCGGTGGCGCAGGACACGGAGTTCCGGGGCATGACGCGCGTCCTGCTGACGGCCGTCAACGCCACGGAGACGTTCGCGACCAGCGCCAACCTGTTCCTCGTCATCCTCCCGCCGCCCGTGGCCCAGCCGGACTTCTCCGTCACCATCGAGCCGCGACAGGTGGACCTCTTCGCCGGACAGAACGAGAGGGTGCGCATCACCGTGACGCGGGCGGAGGGTTTCACGGGGCCCGTGACGGTCTCCCTGGAGTCCCCCACCCGCCGCATCAACATGACCGAGGTCACCATCCCCGCGGATCAGACCTTCGTGGAGCCCTACATCAACACCGACCGCGGCATGACGCGCGTGCCCGTGGCCGCCTCCATCATCGCCACCAGCGAGGACGGACGGCAGGCCACCACGGGCGTCTCCGTCAACGTGCGCTGACGCCGCCGCGCCGGGCCCATGCCGGGCCTGGCGCGCCGTCCGCTCACGCCGCCTGTTGCTCCGAAGGCGCGGCGACCACCTGCGCGTCGATGTGGATGTCGATGCGCTCGCCCACCAGCAGGCCGCCTGACTCCAGGGCCTGATTCCACGTCAGCCCGAACGCCTTGCGGTCGATGTGCGTGGTGGCCCGTCCTGGCGCCCGGGCTGAATCAATTTGAGAGCCCCCCCTCTCAACCTGACATCACTCGTCAGATGGACGCCGGTGCTTCGTCCAGCGCCGGGGCCTGCCCGCGCGTCAGCGGTGCACGAAAGAGCCTGGGAGGGATACCTTGAAGACAGCCATGAGCATTTCACCCACCCGCCGCCAGGCCGCGCTGGACGCCCTCAAGCTGGACGACGAGTCCCTCCTGAAGGCGTGCGAGGTGGACTACTTCATCGCCTCGGGCCCGGGCGGCCAGCACCGCAACACCACCGCCAGCGGCGTGCGCCTCACGCACGCCCCCACCGAGCTGTCCGTCAGCGCCACCGAGCGCCGCAGCCAGGTGCAGAACAAGGGCGTGGCGCTGGAGCGCCTGCGCGAGGGCCTCAAGCTCCTCACCTTCGTCCCCAAGGTGCGGCGAGCCACCAAGCCCACCGCCGGATCCAAGCGGCGGCGCCTGGAAGGCAAGAAGCGCACCTCCGAGAAGAAAGCCCTGAGAAACAGTAAATCCGGCTGGTGACCCGGGTCTATTCAGACTCCAGCCCTCCTGTCGCCGAACAGTCTGGGTGCGCCTAAAGTTTGCGGGCTCGCAGACGTTGCAAGGTCGCCTGCCCCTCCTGAAGCCCTCCTCCCGGAAAATTGCCGTGGAGTGTCGAGGGCTTGGCTCACCAGCCGGGGAGGCACGAGGAGTGCAGATGCACCCTCAGTGTCTCCATTGCCCCAGCCCCCAGGGGTCATTGTGCTCGCAGGACATCCCCCCATGCCCTTGCTCACGGATTTTCCGTCTCCCTCGCATCCTTCCCGTTCACGCGCGCGCCGCTGGAGGCTGTGTGCGCCGCTGGCGTTGACGCTGGCCACCACCGCCGCGTGGGCCCAGGACACCGACACGGCCACCGCCGCCGCGCCCGCCGCTCCCGAGCCCGACTACGCCACCGAGGCGAAGCACGCGGAGCAGTCCGGACTGGTCGTGCACGTGGGGCCGCTTCAGCAGACGCAGTTCATCGTGGAGAACGCCGAGCGCGTGAGGGTCCAGGCCCCCGCGGTGGTCGAGGTGTCGCTCGGTGAGCCGAACCAGCTCGCGGTCCAGGGGCTGAGCGCGGGCGTGTCGGAGGTGCTCGTGTGGCGCCAGGGCATCAAGCAGCCGCTGAGCGTTCGCGTGGAGGTCGTGAAGTGAGCCGGCGCGACGCACGCGGCGCGACGCTGCTGGAGGTCAGCATCGTCCTCGCCATCCTCGCGGTGCTGGCCGCCATGGCCTACGCGGGCTACGCGCAGCTCAGCGCGGCGGGCGGCCCG
>JBKGHI010000589.1:0-1142 GCA_046520405.1 Myxococcus sp. 1LA | reverse complement strand
GCGGGCCACCCGCCGGCGGCGCGCCCGCCGAACCTGCGGCCTGCGGCGCCTTCGCGAAGCCCTCCACCGCATCATTCATGAACGGAGACGGGCCCTGCTGAGCACCGGGGTTCAGCTCCACGGGAGGACGGCCACCGCAGCCCGACGCGGGAGAGAAGGAGCTGTCGTCGGAGAAGCCCTTGAACGGGGAGGCGCCCTGGCCGCCCTGCGCACCCGAGAGGCCCTGCGCCCCGGAGAGCCCCTGCGCCGCGCCCTGCGCCCCCTGCGCGCCGCCCGTCTGAATGGCCTGCTGGAGCTGGGCCAGCGTGTTGATCAACTCCAGCGCCCCCTCCAGCAGCTTGCCCAGGGACTGGGACTTGCCGCCGCCCACGTCGAAGCCATCCTGCTGCATCCCGACGCGCCCCAGCGACGGCATCTGGGCCGAGGCACTCGACGGCGACGCGGAGGGCCGGGAGACGGAGACATCCTGGGCCGGGGAGCGGATGGCGGAGGGAGCGGAGCCGCTGAGCGGAGAGAGGCGCATGGGGAAGTTCCTTCGGGAAGGGGTGGAGGGCTTCTGTAGGCGACCCACGCACCAGTAGCAGCGGGTGTGCCAACGCCAGAGACCTCCCAAGCCCTTGATTTCACTCGAACCGCCGAAGGCCCTGCGCGGCCTCCCCTGGTGACTGCCGTCAGGGGGCCGGTGGCCTCAGTCACCAGGCCCCGTCCGGAAGTCATGCCGACATGCGAGCGCGCTAACGTAGCGGCCTTCTCGAATGGGAGGGGATGCGGGACATGAGCCAGAACGGAAGCAATGCGGGGAGCGCGCGGGTGCGCTGGCTGGTGGTGGGTGCCTTCTCCCCGTCCCCCTCGGGCCGACGCTTCCCCCTCACGGTGCACACGTTCGGCGACGAGCTCACGCGCGCCGCCACCGGCCTCCGCGTCACCGTGGCGGACCGGCTGGGCGCCGGTGATTCCCGCACCGTCGAGCTGTCCTTCGACCGGCTGCGCGCCTTCGGCCTCGCGGACGTCATCACCCGCGTCCCCGAGCTGCGCGCCCTGCAGCACCTGCACGAATCCCTGGCCACCACCGACGCGCTGGGCACGCTGACGCCCGAGGAGGCCGCCACGCGCGTGGCCACCGTCACCGGCCGGCCGCTTGC
>JBKGHI010000588.1:0-1146 GCA_046520405.1 Myxococcus sp. 1LA | reverse complement strand
CCGCGGGCTTCGCGCACCAGCCCCGCTCCTCCGTCGAGGCCCGCTCGCGCGGACGTGCCACCGCGCCCAGCACCACCAGCGCCGCCACCGCGCACGCGGGCAGCTCCAGGCTGAAGTCGAAGAGGTCGTGCAGCCCCAGCGCCGCCACGCCCGCGAGCACAGCGAGGTCCACCGTCTCCAGCCCCTCGCGACGCAGCAGGCGCATGAAGCCCCAGACGGCCACGGCCAGCAGCACCAGCCCCAACGCGCCCAGCTCCGTCGCCACCTGCAACACCGCGTTCTCCGGATGCGTGAAGGTGTTGGGGTTGGGCTCCGTCTGGTAGCGCGGAAACGCCACCTCGAAGGCGCCGCGGCCCACGCCCAGCATCGGAAACGCCCGCGCGGCCCCGGACAACATCGGCCACAGCGCCACCTTGGACTGGCGCAGCTTCTCCACGCTGTCCGCGGTGCGCGCCTCCGCCCACAGCCCGTCCGCCGCCGCGTACGCGCCCACCATCAGCACGCCCAGCAGCCCCAACAGCGCCGCGGTGCTCCGGGCCCAGACGGGAGGCGCCCCTTCACCGGCCGCGTGACGCCTGCGCAGCAGCAACACCGCCAGCAGCACCTGCCCGAAGGCGAAGAAGGCAATGCCTCCACGCGACAGCGACAACACCACGCCCAGCCCCGACAAGCCCGCCGCCAGCGCATACGGCCACGTGCGGGCCTGCTGCCTCCGGCTCAATGCCAGCCCCACGCCCACCGTGGACGCCAGCGCGAGGAACGCCGCCAGGTGGTTCGGGTTGCCAAAGGGCGTCACCAGCGGGGGACGCGCGTGGGTCCAGCTCAGCAGCCCGAAGAGGGACTTCACCCCCAGCAGCGCATGGCCCAGGCCCACCACCGTGAGGCCCGCGCCGGTGAACACGACCGCCGCGAGCAACCGCTCCCGGCTGTCTCGCGAGCGACACACCTGCACCGCCGCGAGGAAGGCCAGCAGATAGGCCAGGTGCTTCGCCAGCTCGCGCCAGGTGGCCGACGGGTCCAGCGACACCGGCCGGGCGCCCTCCAGCCCCAGCGGCACCAGCGCGAACTCCCGCAGCGCGGCAGCCTCCGGGCTCAGCAGGCGCAGGACACCGGCCGGAAGGGGCACCAACTGCACCGCGCACAGCG
>JBKGHI010000587.1:0-1146 GCA_046520405.1 Myxococcus sp. 1LA | reverse complement strand
TCCGCGGCCACCAGGTCCGTACCACCGCCTCCGCGCGCGTCAAATTCCAACCGCCCGTTGAGGAAGGCCCGGCGGTGAATTCACCCGGGCGGCGGGCGTGGCGCACGCGCGCGTCCTCCAGCGCCCGCGCCAGGAGCAGCCGCAAGAGCCGCGGACTGCCATGCGCCTGGAGCTCCACCACGTCCTCGCCCGTGAAGGACTGAGGCCCCCGGAAGTAGAGGAACAGGCCCTCATCGAGCGCACGGCCCTCCGCGTCCACGAAGGACGCGAGGTACGCATGGCGCGGCGTGGGCTGCGCGGGCACGCCCGGGGCCAGCAACCGGCCCACCTCCAGCGCATCAGGGCCCGACAGCCGGAGGATGCCCACGGCTCCCGCGGCGGGCGCGGTGGCCAGGGCGGCGATGGTCATGGAGGAAGACGTCATACGAAGGAAGACGTCATACGCGGCCGGTGGAGCGAATCCACCCGGAACCTGAACAGCGAGGGCCCCGCTACCTCAGCGGGTGCCCATGGGAGGCGTGGAGCCGCGGGCGGCCTTCTCCACGGCCTCGCGGTTCTCCTCGATGTACCGCTCCACCGCCGCGTCCTCCAGCTCCAGGTCCCGCAGGACGCCCGGGTAGACGAAGCGGAACGCGGGGGACTCCTCGTCCCCGCGAAGGCGGAAGCTCATCTTGAGCACCGCCGCGCCGTACAGCTTGTCCTTGAGAGCTTTCGCCTTGCCCATCCCTCGTCTCGCTTCGGGAGCCCCGGCGCGCGCGGCGCGCCCGGCGGCTCACGCGTCGAAGTCGTCCTCGTCGTCGTCCGGCAGCATGCTCCGCTTGGGAAGCGGGGCGGGCTTGTCCGGAGTGAACACCACGCGGCGGTTACGGCCCTCGCCCTCCGCCGACACCTTCACGCCACCCACTCCTTCTACTGACGTGAGGACGCGCGCGCGGTCTTCAAGCTTCATGGCGGCAATCGCGTAGAAGCGGCCCAGGCCGCCCGACTTCTCCGCGAGCTGGCGGACCGCCGCCTTCAGCGCGGCATCCTCCTCCACCGTCACCGAGCGCTCATCCGCCTCGCCCTTGCTGGCCGGGGCGGCCTTGGCGGCGGCCGCCTGCGCACCCCGCTGGCCCCCCTTCGCCGGAGCAGGCGCTGGAGCCGGGG
>JBKGHI010000586.1:0-1158 GCA_046520405.1 Myxococcus sp. 1LA | reverse complement strand
AGCGCCGCCAAGAGCAGCGCCGTGCCCGCGAACAAGCCCATCAGCAGCGCCGACACCTGGCGGGAGCTGATGGACTCGTCCACCAGGCTCGACAGGGGCGCCACGCCGTACAGGGCCAGGTTGCCGTCCACGGCGCGCAGCTCCGCTTCAATGGCGGTGCGCAGCGCCTCCGGGTTGCCGGACTTCGCCCGGACCGCGAGCCCCAGGAAGGGCTGAGGCAGCTTCGCCGACAGGTAGTACGCGGCGGGCCGCGCGGGCGTGTCCAGGCCCCATTCGCGCACGTCGTCCACGATGCCCACCACCGTGGTCCACTCCGCGGCGCCCGCGTGCGGCTTCAGCCGCTGCCCCAGCGCGTCTCCCTGGGGCCAGTAGAGGTCCGCGAAGGTCTTGTTGATGACCACCTGCCAGGGCGCGTCCGGCCCCTCCGTCCCGTCCCCCTCCAGGAGATGCCCCTGGCGCGGGGTGACGCGCAGCGCGCGCAGGTAGCCCGGGCTGACACTACGGAACTCCACCGCGGGCCAGACCTCGTCCGGCGCGCGGGGCCGCCCCTCGATGTCGAAGCTGGTGTCCGAGCGCCCCCCCAGCGGCAGCAGGTTGGTGACGCCCACGGCCTCCACGCCCGGGAGCGACTGGAGCCGGCCCAGCAACTCCCGCTGGAAGGCCACCCTGCGCTCCGCGTCCGGGTAGCGCGCGGGGGGCAGCGCCAGCTTGCCCGTGAGCACGCCCTCCGGCGTGAAGCCCGCGTCCACCGCGCGCAAGGCCAGGAAGCTCTTCGTGAACAGCCCCGCGCCCACCAGCAGCACCAGCGCCACCGCGACCTGCCCCACCACCAGGCCCGCGCGCATCCGGCCCGAGCCTCGGCCCTCCGTGCTCCGGCTGCCCTCGCGCATCGCGGTGCTCAAGTCCCCCCGGCTGCCGTGCAGCGCCGGCCCCAGCCCGAAGAGGACGCCCGTGAGGAGGCTCACGCCCATGGTGAACGCCAGCGGCCGAGCATCCAGCCGCACCTCGCTGGCGCGAGGCAGCGCGTCCCCCACCAGCGCCACCAACGCGTCCGTCCCCCACTGCGCCAGGAGCAGCCCCAGCACGCCGCCCGCCAGGGACAGCACCAGGCTCTCGGTGAGGAACTGCGCCACCAGCCGGCCCCGGCTCGCGCCCAGC
>JBKGHI010000585.1:0-1185 GCA_046520405.1 Myxococcus sp. 1LA | reverse complement strand
CAGGCCCCGGACGATTTTCGCCACGTCCGAGCTGGCCGCCGCCGCGCGGTCCGCCAGCGCGCGAATCTCCTTCGCCACCACGACGAAGCCCCGGCCGTGCTCCCCGGCGCGCGCCGCCTCGATGCTGGCGTTGAGGGACAACAGGTTCGTGCGGTCCGCGATGAGGTTGATGGTCTGCACGATGTCGCCAATCTCCTCGGCGCGCCGGCCCATCTCCTTCATCACCCCGGCCGAGCCGACAATGGATTCGCGGACGCGCCCGAAGCCCGCGATGGTGCGCGCCACCGTGGCGCCACCCTCGCGCGCGGTGGTGCCCACGCGCTCGGCGGTGGTGCGCGCCTCCTCCATCATCTGCGCCACCCGCCGCGTGGACGACTCCAGTTGCGCGGACGCGGTGGCGCTGCCGGCCGCCAGGGTGTTGATTTGCTCGGAGGCCCGCGCCACCGCCTGGGCGGAGCGCGCGAGCTGTTCAACGGTGGCCGCGTTGGCCTCCACCGCCGCCGCGTTCTTCTCCGCCGTCGCGGCCACCTCCTCCACGCTGGCGGCCACCTCCTCCACGGTGGACGCGGTGGTGGCGGAGAGGGACTCCAGCGAGCGGGCGTTCTCCGCCACGCCCTTCACGCTGCGCGCCAGCTCCTCCACCGTGGCCGCCGTCTCCTCCACGCTGGAGGCCATGCTCGTGGCGTCGCGGGCCACCTCGCCCAGGGAGCGGACCAGCCCCGTCACCGCTTGCGTCACCTGGGCCACGCGCTCGCCCACGCCCTGCGAGTCCGTGGACAGCCGGGCAATGCCCTTGGCCATCTCCTCGGCGGTGGCGGCCACCTGCTCGGTGGCGGCGGCGCTGGACTGGTTGCGAGCGACCAGGTCCGCCACGGTGGCGTTCATCTCCGTCATGGAGGCCAGCAGCTCTTCACTGGACGCGGCCAGCTCCTCCGCGTTGGCGCTCACGCCCTTCACCGAGCGCGACACCTCCTCCAGCGCCCCCGCCGTGGTGTCGGACGAGGCCGCCAGGTGCCCGGCGTCCTTGCGCACCCCGGACACGGAGGCGCTCACCTCCTGCAGGGTGCCCGCGGTGGCCTCGGCCTCCTGGGCCTGGGCGCGCGCGGAGTCGCTCACCGTGCGCTGCGAGCGCACCAGCTCCTGGACGGACTGCCCCGTCTGCTCCGCGTACGTGGCCACCAAATC
>JBKGHI010000584.1:0-1192 GCA_046520405.1 Myxococcus sp. 1LA | reverse complement strand
CTACTCGACGACTTCCGCCACGACGCCGGCGCCCACCGTGCGGCCACCCTCGCGAACCGCGAAGCGCAGCTCCTTCTCCATGGCCACCGGGGTGATGAGCTCCACCTCGATGGCGATGTTGTCGCCCGGCATCACCATTTCGACGTTGTCCGGCAGCTTCACCGAGCCCGTCACGTCCGTGGTGCGGAAGTAGAACTGCGGACGGTACCCCTTGAAGAACGGGGTGTGACGGCCGCCCTCTTCCTTCGACAGCACGTAAATCTGCGCCTTGAACTTGGTGTGCGGGGTGATGCTGCCCGGCTTGGCCAGCACCTGACCGCGCTCCATGTCCTCGCGCTTCAGGCCACGCACCAGCGCGCCGATGTTGTCGCCCGCCATGCCCTGGTCCAGCAGCTTGCGGAACATCTCCACGCCCGTGACGACCGTCTTCTGCGTCGGACGCAGACCGACGACTTCGACTTCCTCGCCCACCTTGATGATACCGCGCTCCACGCGGCCGGTGGCCACCGTACCGCGGCCCGAGATGGAGAACACGTCCTCCACCGGCATCAGGAAGGGCTTGTCCGTCGCGCGCTGCGGCGTCGGGATGTAGCTGTCCACCGCCTCCATCAGCTTCAGGATGGCCGGCTCGCCGATGTCGCTGGTGTCACCCTCCAGCGCCTTGAGCGCGGAGCCCGGGACGATGGGGATGTCGTCGCCAGGGAACTCGTACTTCTTGAGCAGGTCCCGGACTTCCATCTCCACGAGCTCGCGCAGCTCGGGGTCGTCCAGCATGTCCACCTTGTTCAGGAAGACCACGATGTACGGAACGCCGACCTGGCGCGCCAGCAGGATGTGCTCGCGCGTCTGGGGCATCGGGCCGTCCGCCGCCGACACCACCAGGATGGCGCCGTCCATCTGCGCCGCGCCCGTGATCATGTTCTTCACGTAGTCGGCGTGGCCCGGGCAGTCGACGTGGGCGTAGTGCCGGTTCGTCGTCTGGTACTCGACGTGCGCGGTGGAGATGGTGATGCCGCGCTCACGCTCCTCCGGCGCCTTGTCAATCTGGTCGTACGCCAGGAACGTGGCGCCGCCCGTCTTCGCCAGCACCTTGGTGATGGCGGCCGTCAGCGACGTCTTGCCGTGGTCCACGTGTCCGATCGTGCCGATGTTCACGTGGGGCTTGTTACGCTCGAACTTCTCCTTGGCCATG
>JBKGHI010000583.1:0-1200 GCA_046520405.1 Myxococcus sp. 1LA | reverse complement strand
CGCAGGCGGAAGCCGAGGCACGCGCGGAGCTGGCGGCTCGGGCGTTGGCGGAAGCGGAGGCCAGTCGGAGCTGATTGCCCGGGCCCTGGCGGAAGCCGAAGCCCGCGTGCAGGCGGAAGCCGAGGCGCGTGTCGAGGCGGACGCCCGTGTGGAATCCGTGGCCACGGCGCTGGCCGAGGCGGACGCCCGTGCGGAATCCGTGGCCACGGCGCTGGCCGAGGCGGAGGCGCGCGCGGAGATTGAGGCCGCGGCGCGCATGGACGCCGAAGCGCGGCTGGCGTCCTCGGCGACGACGCTCGCTGAAACCTCGGCGCGTGGGGAGATTGAAGCCTCGGCCCGCGCCGAAGCCGACGCCCGGATGGAATCCGTTGCGACGGCCCTGGCAGAGGCGAAGGCCCGGGCGGAGATTGAGTCCACGGCCCGCGCGGATGCCGAGGCACGCCTGGAGTCCATCACCACGGCGCTGGCCGAGGTGGAAGCCCGAGCGGAGATTGAATCCACGGCGCGTGCGGATGCCGAGGCTCGGGCTGAGGCCGAGGCGCTCGCCCGCCAGGAGGCGGAGGCCCGAGCTGCGACCGAGGCCTCGGCTCGCCAGGAGGCGGAAGCCCGCGCGGAGCAAGAAGCCACTGGGCGGCTCGAGGCCGAAGCCCGCGCCGAGAGCGCGGCAGCCGCACTGAACGACGCCGAGGCAAAGGCTGCGCAGGCGGCGACGTCGCAGCGAGACGCTGAAGCCCGCGCCGAGATTGCCACCCTGGCGCAGCAAGACGCCGAGGCGAAGGCTGAGCAGGCAGTAGCGGCCCTGCGAGACGCCGAAGCCGCGCCGAAATCGCGACCCTCGCGCAGCAAGACGCGGAAGCCGAGCCGAGCGCGAAGCCGCCGCGCGGCGCGAGGCCGAAGCCCGCGTCGCAAAGTGAATCCGAGGCTCGCGCGGACGGCGGAGGCCCGAGCCGAAGCCGAGGTGGCTGCACGAACCGAAGTCGAGGCCCGAGCCGAGCGCGAGGCGAAGCTGCGCGCGGCCATCGAAGTCCGTGTGGAGCGCGAAGCGAACTCGCGCACCCATGCGGACACGCGGGCATCACGAGAGTCCGAGCGCCGAGCCGAAGCCGAGGCCCGCGCCGAGCGCGAAGCCCACGTCCCGAGCCGAAGCCGAAGCCCGCGCCGAACGGGAAGCGCAGGCCCGAGCCGAAGCCGAAGCCCGCG
>JBKGHI010000582.1:0-1206 GCA_046520405.1 Myxococcus sp. 1LA | reverse complement strand
CTCGGCTCGAAGAAGAACGTCGTCTCGCGGAGGAGGCCCGCATCGAGGAGGAGGCTCGTCTCGCCGAAGAAGCTCGGCTCGAAGAAGAGGCCCGCCTCGCCGAAGAAGAGCGGCTTGAGGCAGAGCGGATTGCCGAAGAGGCCCGCATCGAAGAAGAGCGTCGCTTGGCCGAAGAGGCCCGCCTCGCTGAAGAGGCCCGGCTTGAAGAGGAGCGTCGCCTCGCTGAGGAAGCCGCCTCGCTGAAGAGGCTCGCCTGGCCGAAGAGGCCCGCCTCGCCGAAGAGGCCCGTCTCGAAGAGGAACGTCGCCTCGCGGAAGAAGCTCGCCTCGAAGAAGAAGCCCTCCTTGAGGCAGAGCGGCTCGCGGAAGAGGCGGAGCGTCTCTCCGCCGAAGCGCGTCGCGCGGAAGAAGCCCGCATCGAGGCAGAGCGCCTGGCCGAGGAAGCCCGCCTCGCCGAGGAGCGGCGTCTCGCGGAGTCCGCCCGCCTCGCGCGGGAGGCGCGTCGCGCGGAGGAGATCTGGGCCGCGGAGGAGGCCCGTCTCGCCGAGGTCGCGCGTGTCGAGGCCGAAGCGCGCCGCGCGGAAGAAGCCCGCGAAGCGGATGAAGTCCGTCTCGAGGTCGAACGCCGCCGCGCCGATGCCGTCCGCCGCGCCAAGGAAGCGCGTGCCGCGGAGCAGGCCCGTCAATCGGAGGAAGCCCGTCTCGCCGAAGAGTCCGCGCAGCGGAACGCCGCCATCCCCGAGCTCCCGGCCGAGGACGTCGAGGCCCTCACGCTCGAGGTGGGCGACATCCTGCTCACGGAGCTGCCCGCGCAGCCCACCGACTCTGAGCCCTGGACCGCCACCAGTGCCCCCGAGCTGGGCCTGTCCACCCTGCCCGAGAGCCCGGACGCCCTGCGCGCCGCCCGGCAGAAGGCCCAAGCCGAACTCCTCCACGACATGGAGGAGGCCCTTCGCCGCTCGAAGTCCCAGCCGCTCGAGCCGTGGCTCGCGGACGAGCCGCCGGAGCCCACTCCGCCCACGCGGACACAGGACCGCGTCCCCGCCCAGAACGAGCAGTGGCACGCCGAGCCCATCTCCCTCAGCGCCGCGTCCGACACCGAGTCGGAGCTCCCGCTGCTGGAAGTCGAACCCGAGCCCGAACTCTGGGCCGTCGCCGAGCCTCTGCCCGCGCCCCCGCCGCGCCCCGCCGCGGGGGCCCCCCGGTC
>JBKGHI010000581.1:0-1207 GCA_046520405.1 Myxococcus sp. 1LA | reverse complement strand
CGTCCCGGGCCCTCCGTTCCTGACGGTGCTGGAGCTGTCGCGGCAGGCGGTGGAGCTGGCGCGCGCGGTGGAGCTGGGCGAAAGCCGCTTCGAGCTGGCCCCCGCGGGCGCGAAGCCCCCGCTGCTGCTGGACTTGAAGACGGGCCAGGCGAAGGCCGGCCGCACCGGGACGCCCTTCCCGCTCCCGGGCAACGTGCTCGCCGCCGCCCTCTTCCACCTGGGCGAGTCCCTGGCCGCGGCCTTCGCGGAAGCGGACCGGGCCCTGGTGGGCAACCCCTACCGGGCGGAGCTGGCGGAGCGCTGCCGGGAGGGCCTCTCCCACCTCCGCGGCCCCGTCCAGCCCCCCGAGGCGAAGGGCGCGGCCCGAGAGAAGAAGGCCCGCGCGAAGGGTCAGGGCACCTCGCGTCCGCTCAAGGTCCCCGGCCGCCTGCGCCGGCTGCGCTTCGCGAAGCTGTGGGAGAAACGCGGCCTGCCTGACGCGGAAGAGGCGCGGCTGCTGCTGGGCCGCCATGGCCCGGTGTACTGCGCGCCACAGCTCACCTCCGCGTTCTCCCGCAAGGATGGCGCGCTGCTGTGGAAGCGCGCCGCGGCGCTGGGCGTGGCCGCGTCGGCGGATGGCCACGCGGTGGCGGCGGACATCGCGCGCGTGTACGGCTTCACGGGCCGGGGCAGCGGCGCCCGATGGCTGCACGACCACGACGGAATCCCGCTGGGCCCGCTGCTGCTGCGCAAGGACGGCCTGCTCCTCACTTTGTCCGAGGACCGCACCGTCGTGGCCTTCGCGGAGGCCACTGGCCGCGAGGTATGGCGGCTGGCACCGCCAAGGACGCAGCGGAGCTGGCTGGCCACCCAGGGGCACCGCGCGCTGGTGGGCACGGACTCGGGCTACCTCTACGGACTGGACCTGGAGGACGGGCAGGTCCGCTACCGGATGCGGGCACCCATGCCCTTCCACGGGCCACCCGTGGCGTGGGGCAAGCGCTTCCTGGCCATGCTGGGCCGGGGTTCGCACTGGGCGCTGCTGCTCGCGGACGCGCACACCGGTGAATCGGCGTGGACGTACGAGCCGGACCTGTCGCACCTGTCCGCGCCGCTGCCCGTGGGCTCGCGGGTGTTCATCGCCGGAGAGCGCGAGCGCGAAGGCATGCTGCTCTGCCTGGACGCGAAGGGCCGGCGCCTGTGGGAGCGCCCCCTGAATCTGGGCCCT
>JBKGHI010000580.1:0-1234 GCA_046520405.1 Myxococcus sp. 1LA | reverse complement strand
AGGAGGCCGTGGCGCCTCCGCCGCCGCCCACGCGGCTGCACCTGAACGCGCTGGAGCGCATCGAGGAAGGTGACGAGGTGGGCGCGTCGTCCGTGCTGGAGGCCCTGGTTCGCCAGGCGCCGGACTATCTGCCGGGGCTGCTGGAGCTGGCCCTGCTGCGGGAGCGCTCCGGGGCGCGGGAGGGCGCGGTGCCGCTGATGCGGGCCCTGCGCTCGCGCGCCGAGCGTCTTCCACCCGACCAGCTCGTGGAGGGGCCCGAGGCCCTGCCCGCGCGTTTCTACCAGGCGTCCGCTGACGCCTACCTCAACCAGGGGGCGCTCGAATGAAGGTCACTCCGCGGACGTTGGAAGAGTCCCAGGAGGCCGAGGCGCGCGAGCTTTTGGAGCGGCGCGCGGCCCGCCTGAGGGAGCAGGGCGAGAACACCGTCGAGGAGGCGGTCCACTGGATTGCCGAATTTCCCCTCGGCGAGGAGCGCTACGCGCTCTCCCTGGAGTCGCTGCGCGCGGCGCTGCCCCTGAAGATGGTGTCGCCGGTGCCGCTGTCCGCGCCGCACGTCGTGGGTGTGCTGCGCTTCCAGGGCCAGGTGCTGGCGGCGCTCAGCCTGGCGTCGCTGCTGGGCGGCCACGGCTGGCGGCAGGACCCGGCGGTGCTGCTGGTGGTGGACCGCGGGGACGGCGAGCTGTGCGCGCTGGACTGCGAGGCCATTCCCCGGCCCACCACGCTGCCCATGAGCGCGGTGGAGGCCGCGCGGGTGCGCGCGGAGGGCGCGGTGATGGAAGTCTTCACGCAGGACCGGCAGCTCATCCACCTCATCGACTTGAAGCGGCTGTTCTCCGCCACGCGCGGCACGGGAGCCCGTCATGCCCGTTGATCCGATGCTGCAGGGGCTCGTCGCGGGCTTCGCCGTCGAGGCACAGGAAGTCGTCCAGAAGGTCACCATGGACCTGCTGGAGCTGGAGCGCGAGGGCCTGGAGACGGACGCCCTCACCAGGCTCTACGTCCGGCTGGGCCGCCACCTCCACACGCTCAAGGGCAGCGCCGCCTCGCTGGGCATGCAGGACCTGAGCGACATCGCCCACAAGCTGGAGGACGCGCTCGCTCCGCTGAAGGCGAACCCGCAGAAGATGCCCCGGCCGGTGGTGGACATCCTGCTCCACGGCCTGGACCTCTTCCTGCTGCGCGCGCAGGCCCACGCGGATGGGCGCGGGGACGCGCTGCCGGACCCGGCGGCCGC
>JBKGHI010000057.1:0-39984 GCA_046520405.1 Myxococcus sp. 1LA | reverse complement strand
CGCAGGTGCAGGCGCAGGCGGCGGCGCAGTGGGCCGCGGCGGGGAGCCGCGGCGCGCCCGTGTATGACGCGCCCATCACCTGCTCGGAGTGCCACAGCATCTTCTCGCTGTCCGCGCAGGAGGTGAACCGTCGCGTCTACGCGGCGGCGGCCATGGCCAACGAGCATCCTCGGCTGCACCTGCTGGCGGGCGCGGCGTACTTCCTGGCCCGCGACAACCCGACGCTCTCCCAGGCGGAGCTGACGGCGGGGTTCAATGCCATCTCCACCGCGCTGAACGTCTATCCCTTCGACCCGGCGAAGGACGGCTCCGGTCCGCGGGTGCGGACGATGATTCGCATGCTCTCTCGAGCCCAGCCGCACCTGTCCACCGCGACGGCGCCCGGCCGCGCGCTGCGGGCCTATGCGCGCGAGCTGCTGGCCAGCATGCACAACGGCCTGGACCTGGAGCGGGGGCTCGCCAACGCCCAGTCCTTCGTGGACCGCTACGGCGAGGCGGAGGCCTTCTCCGAGGACACCTGGAGCCGCCTGCATGACCTGGCCCAGGGGAACGCCGCGCTGGCGGCGGCGGTGAATGGGGGCGGTATCGGCGCTGGCGTGGGTTTCCAGACCAGCCACACCGCCTCGCAGATGCTCGCCGCGAAGCCGTTGGGCCCCCTGGCGGCCTTCGTCCTGCCGCGCCTGGGGACCGATGGACGTCTGTCGGTGACGCCGGAGGATGCGCGGGGGTTCGTGACGACCGCGTCCACCGCGGGGCTGTCCGCGGTGAAGCAGTACTCGGACATGCTCCATGACTTGAACACCGCCGAGCAGGCGTACCGTGCCTCCATCGCGCTGAAGAAGCCCGCCCAGCAGGGGCAGTCCCTGGACGAAGGCGGCGGCGAGCCCGAGGCGGCGTCATTGACCACCCTGGCCACGCCGGAGGAGACGGCGCTCGCGGATGCCATCGCGGCGGCGAAGACGCGCGGGACGTCGTTGAAGGAGACGCTCGGCGGCGTGAAGGAGGGCGTGTCGGTCGGCCTGGGGGTGGTGGCGGAAATCCTCAAGATTGATGGCCAGGCGCAGCTCGCCGCGGACATCGTGAGGTTCGGCAAGGCGCTGAGCACCACCTTGGAGTCGGTGGCGAAGTACGCGGAGAGCTCCATCAAGGTCGCGGAGAAGGTCGCCGGCTTCCTCGATGCGGGCGTGAAGGGCTTCCAAATCATCAGCGCCGCCGTGTTCACCGGCCAGATTGTCGGCGCGGTCGTCCAGCTCTTCTCCATCCTGCGCAAGCCGGCCGAGCCGCCCATCGAGCAGGTCATCCTCAAGGAGCTGCGCAACCTCCATCAGCTCGTCGTGGAGCTGCAGGGACGGATGCTCAGCCGCTTCGACCGGGTGGACCGGAAGCTCAATGACATCCACCGCGACATGCATTCCCGGTTCGCCCTGGTGGACTGGGAGGTGGGCCAGGTGAACCAGAACGTGGATGAGGTCCAGGAGGCGCTGTACGCGCTGCACGCGGGGCTGAACCGCGTGGACCAGAACATGTACGAGTACTTCAACGACACGAAGAACGACCCCTTCGAGTACGCGGCCTGGACCTACCTGGGCTGGAACTCGCGCCATCCCACCCCCATGCGCTACGAAGAGGAGTTCGTTCCCGCGGAGTCTCGGTTCTCCATCTGGGGCGCGGTGGACGCGCACGTGTCCACGGTGCTCGCGGGCATCGACGGACGCGGCTCCAACCCGGACATCAGCCCCGCGGACGAGCTGTCCACGCACAAGCTCTCCTACAACATCAACTACCTGCGCGAGTTCCCCGTGCAGCTGGGCTTGGGGTTGTCCATGCTGCACAGCGACCGCCTCTCCAGCCCGAAGGACTGGATGGCGGGCTCCGAGGCCTACGCGCAGCTCTTCGAGGAGCAGCCCGTGCTCGGCGCGCAGATGCTCACGCCCCGTCACAACGACCTCATCACCCAGGGCACGAAGCTCGAAACGGCGCTGAAGAACATCGGCAAGCCGCTGTTCGCCGGCATTCACACCCGTTACACGGCCGACTGGGCGTGGATGAAGACGCTCATCGAACATGCGGAGACCACGTGGCGCAATGACCCGGCCGGGCATGTACGGCATCGACCTGTGGGGCGTCCCCGAGCAGGAGCCGGCGACGCACTACCTGAAGCAGGGCGAGAAGCCCATTGTCCCCTGCGGCGGAGGCCAGTGGGGCGACTACAACGGCGACGGCGCGGCGGACTACCTGGGCGTGAACCCGGCGCGTTGGAACCACGACGTGCTCCGCCCGCTGCTCATCGCGGACAACATGAACGTGGACGGCGCCTCCATCGACCTGTGCGGTGAGGGAAGCTGGCAGCTCTACTCGGAGGTCTTCACGGGCCTGGGCGGCTTGTACGAGCGCAAGTACCGGCTGGAGTCCACGGTGTACGTCCGCTACACCTCCTGGGACTCCGCGACCAGCTCGTGGAAGTCCGAGCGCGTGTTCGGGCACCGGTTCACCGGGGGCCATGAGTTCGTCGCCATGGTGCGCGGGCAGGACCGCCCCACCTACAACCCCAACAACGCGCAGAATCCCCAGGAGTGGATGGTGAAGCGGTGGGGCTACGTCTCGCAGAACATCGCGTCGTCCGACTACGCCATGGTCCCCGCCTTCCGCACCGCCATCCGCACCCGGATGGTGGACGAGCTGAAGTCCCAGCAGCGCCAGTTCTACGGTTCCATCGCGACGCGGATGAACCTGGCCGGCGACGCGCTGCAGCTCCAGGCGAAGCGGATGACCGGCACGCGCCTGGTGTGGCAGGCCTACGTGGCGCTCGCGCTGCCGCTGTCGCTGGAGCACGACGAGCACCTGCGCGGCCTGCTGTACGGCGAGGACGCCGTGCTCTCGGGCTACGACACCCTGCAGGACGTGGAAGTCACGCCGGTGATGAACGACGTGATGGACATGTACTCGCTGTTCAGCACCGCCGCCGTGCTCCCGGCCCACAACATCCTTCAGGACCTGCATCCGGCGGTGACGTCGCGTGCGGACCGGCTGAAGGTGGCCATCGACGCGGCTTTGGATGCTCAAGCCCAGGCGGGTGGCCCCGAGGCGAGCGCCTGGGTGGAGCCGACGCTGCTGCGGCTGCGGCTCAGCGTCCCGCAGTGACGCTGGCGCGGTGACATGACGTGAGGGGGGCGGGCCGCGGGGGACACCCCTCCGCGGCCCGTGCCGTTCTTCCTACCGCTTCACCACCGGAGGGCAGGCCACCTCGAGGAACGTCGTCGTCTTTCCGCTCAGCATGACCCACAGGCAGCGCAGCACGCAGCCCGTCCCGAACTCCCGGTAGATGAGCCCCAGGTTGGCGACCACCTCTCGTCCGGTGATGACCCCGCGCATGACACTTCCCCCTTCTTCAGCGTTCCACCGACCCGCCCGACCGCACCCCTCGCTGCCCGCCGGACCCCTCTGCAAAGTACCGGCCGTGCTCCGCTCGGACCTTCTGTTGCACTTCGGACGTGCCAAGCAGGCCAAGCCCCGTGGAGGACGCCTGCCCTCCGCCTTCCTCAAGGGGGACGGCGGCCCGGCTGCTGGAGATTTTTCAGGGGGGCGTTGCACGTGAGACGAACGACTCGTTCCATCGCACCCCTGCGCACCGCGCGGTGTTCCCTGGGCAAAGGTGGGCCTCACTGGGATGCCTGCCTGGCCGTGGCCTTTGCGGCACGCCGGGCCGGATGGCGCGCGGGGCGAGGCGCCTGAATCTTCGAGGTGTGGAAACGGCCGCGGATGGCGCGGCCGTCCACGGAGCGGCGGAGCGACCGGATGCCTTCGGGATGCTGCGAGGCGTCACCTCCATCGCTACACGGACACTGACACGGTGAATCTGGCGGAAGGGAAGGAGGGTTTGAGATGAGGTCGTCACAGTTGTCGAGGCCGGCGTTGCCGCTCCTTCCTCCGGGGCTTGTCCGGGGACAGCGGGGCCTGTCGCGGGTGGTGGTGGGGACGGACTTCTCGCTGCGCTCCGAGTTCGCGCTGGCGCGTGCCCTGCGCCTTCCGTTGGGCCATGGCGGCGTCTTCTGCGTGCTGCACGTGGCCCCTGTCCTGGACGGACAGCAGGGGCCGGGTGGAGCGCTGTCGGGTGAGCGCTGCCTGCGCAAGGCGGTGGCCTCCGTGTGCAGGCGGCTGCGCAACCGGGTGGACGTCGAGGTGCAGGAGGAGCTGGGCCGCGGCGACCCGGTGGAGGTGGCGTCGGTGGTGGCGCTGGCGTCGGGCGCGGAGCTGGTGGTGCTGGGCCGTCCGCACGTGACGTACCCGGTGCGCGAGCTGGCCGCGGAGTCCATGGTGCGGCGCATGGTGCGGCGGCTGGGGGTCTCCGTGCTGGTGGTGGTGCCGCATCCGGTGCGGCCCTACGGCAGGCCCCTGGTGGCGGTGGACTTCTCGCGCGAGTCGCGCAGGGCGTTGGAGCTCACCTTGCGCCTGTGCCCCGCGCCGGCGCCGGTGGACGTGTTGCACGTGGTGGACACCCAGGCGGAGGAGGCGGCGCTGCGCCGCGCCAACGCGCCCGCGGAGCGGTGGTTGATGTTGCGGCAGGAGCGTGAGTCTCAGGCGAGGGTGGCGCTTGGCCGCTTCCTCGCGCCCTACCGGGAGGCGGGACGCGCGCTGGAGGTGCGGGTGCGCTGCGGCGAGCCGGCCGAGGAAATCCTGGCGGAGGCGACGGAGTTGGGCTCGGACCTGCTGGCGCTGGCGATGTCCGCCGTGGAGGCGCGCACGCCGCTGACGGAGTGGGTGCTGGCGCACGCGGGTTGCGACGTGCTGGTGTCGCGTCACCTTCCTCCCGCATCCTGAAGCAGGACGGCGCGGTCCGCGTTATGAACGCGGACCGTGTCTCCTCGTCCCGCCACTCCCACCGACGTTCCGTTGTCGCTCAAGGCCCGCTTCCAGAACGCGGGCAGTCTCTTCAAGCAGCTCCCGGGCACCTTCCAGCTCTTCTGGCAGGCCAGTCCGCGCGGCGCGGTGGTGCTGGGCGCGCTGACGCTGGTGGCGGCGCTGCTGCCGGCGGCCATCGCCTGGGTGGGCAAGCTCATCGTGGACTCGGTGGTGGCGGCGGCGCAGGGCTCGGTGGAGGCCCGCTCGCGCGTATACGGGCTGGTGGGGTTGGAGTTCGGGTTGATGCTGGGCTCGGCGGTGGTGGACCGCGGGCTGACGCTGACGCGTGAGCTGCTGCGCGCCAACCTGGGGAACCTGCTCAACGAACGCATCCTGCAGAAGGCGCTGGCGTTGGAGCTGCGCCACTTCGAGGACTCGGCCACCTACGACAAGATGCAGAACGCGCGGCGCGAGGCGAACAGCCGGCCGCTGTCGCTGGTGACGCAGGCGTTCTCCATCGTCCGCAACACCATCACCCTGGGCACCTTCGCCGCGCTGCTGGTGGCGTTGTCGCCGTGGAGCGTGGTGGTGCTGGTGGCCGCGTCGGTGCCGGCCTTCATCGCCGAGGCGCGGCTGGCCATGGCGGGCTTCCGGCTCTACTCGTGGCGCGCGCCGGAGGGGCGCAAGCTGAACTACCTGGAGTGGATTCTCACGCGGGACAGCCACGTGAAGGAGGTGAAGCTCTTCGGGTTGGGGCCGCTGGTGCTGGGGCGGTACCGCTCGCTCTTCCAGAAGTTCTTCGCGGAGGACCGGGCGCTGGCCTACCGCCGGATGGCGTGGGGGCTGGGGCTGGGGGTGCTCTCGCTGGGAGCGTTCTACGGCTGCTACCTGTTGGTGGCGGGCCGCGCGGCGAGCGGGACGATTACGGTGGGCGACATGGTGCTGTACCTGAGCGTGTTCCGTCAGGGGCAGGCGGCGTTCCAGGGCATCCTGACCAGCGTGGGTTCCATGTACGAGGACGCGCTCTTCATGAGCAACCTGTTCGCGTACCTGGACATCCCCACCGGCGGCGAGGCGACGCGCGTGTTGCCGCCGCTCTCCGTGCCGCGGGGGCATGACAGCGCCATCGAGCTGCGCAACGTGTCCTTCCGCTATCCGGGCAAGGAGGCGTGGGCGCTGAAGAACGTGTCCCTGACGTTGAAGCCGGGTCAGAAGCTGGCGCTGGTGGGAGAGAACGGCGCGGGGAAGAGCACGCTGGTGAAGCTGCTGTTGCGCCTGTACGAGCCGGTGGAGGGCGACATCCTCTACGGTGGCGTCAACCTGCGGGACATGGACGTGGAGGACCTGCGCGGCCGCTTCGGGGCGGTGTTCCAGGACTTCGTGCGCTACCAGTTCAACGTGGCGGAGAACATCGGCCTGGGGCACGTGCCGGCGCTGGAGGACCGCAATCGCATCGTGAAGGCGGCGGAGGAGGGTGGGGCGAGCGGGGTGATTACGGCGCTGCCGCAGCAGTACGACACGATGTTGGGCGGCTGGTTCGAGAAGGGGCAGGAGCTGTCAGCGGGGCAGTGGCAGAAGCTGGCGGTGGCGCGGGCCTTCATGCGCGACGACGCGGAGGTGCTGATTCTGGACGAGCCCACGGCCAGCATCGACGCGGAGGCGGAGCACGCGCTGTTCGAGCGCTTCCAGGCGCTGGCGGCGGACCGCATCGCGATTGTGATTTCGCACCGCTTCTCCACGGTGCGCATGGCGGACCAGATTGCCGTGCTCCACAACGGGCAAGTGGACGAGCTGGGCAGCCACGACGAGCTGATGGCGAAGGACGGCCGCTACGCGCACCTGTTCCGGTTGCAGGCGCGTGGGTACCAGGACTGAGCGTCAGCCGCGGCCACTACGCAGGCGTTCGATTTCCGCACGGGCTTCAGCGAGCTGACGCTCGGCGTCCTCACGGCGCCGGGTCTCTTCGGCTCTCAGGCGAGACTCCTCGGCTCGCAGACGAGACTCCTCGGCTCGCAGACGAGACTCCTCGGCGAGCTGCTGTACGAGCTCGGCGCGGCTGGTCTCGACGCGCTCGACCATGTGCTCAAGACGCGCAATCAGCTCCGGCGCTTCCGGCAGGGCCGCGCCTCCCACGTAGAAGCGCAGGCGCTCGTCATCAACTTGGAGGTCCAGCCCCAGGACTTCAGAGGGATAGAGGCCGTGCTGGGGGAGAATGGGGCGGTAGATGCGGCGTCCCTCATCAAGCCGCCAGCCGTTCAGGCGCAGCCGGCCCCGGTCGAAGACGAAGTACTCACGGATGCCCAGCCGCGCGAACCGCTCGACGTTGCGCTCCAAGTCCTTGCGCCGCTCGCCTGCGACGTGCACTTCCAACGCGAAGTCGAGGCCCTTGCCCTCGGCGCTGACCATCCAACGCATGCGCGCGTGTGGCTCTACGTCCACGACGGCCATGACGTCCGGGGCGAACATGGATTCGCCCGGGTAGTACACGGGCAGCTCACACCCCAGGTACACCTTGCGGCCGATGCGGGAGAAGAAGCTGCCGAGCACCTCGCGGGCGCGCGTCTTGGCTTCGAAGTGGAAGTCGCCTTCTGGCGGGTTCGCCTCCGAAACGGGGAATTCTGACGGCAGGCTGTCGACGATGCGCTGGCGCTCCTCGGGCGAGAGCGTGTCCCATAGCTCCTGGGGCGGCGCGCGCGGGTCAGCTGGGTCGACGTGGTAGGGCTCGAAGGGCATGAGGTCGTGCATGAGAGTAGGCCGCGCCGCCACGGGGGCCAAGTGGCGGGCAAGGCAGTGTTGTCCTTGAATCCAGTGTGATGGTGCGTGTGGTCCCGAGGACTGCGAGCAAGCAGCGGTCATGCCAGTGCTTGGCGCGTAAGAATTCTCGGGTGGCGATGAGGTCCGTGGCCCCTGCGTTTTGCGCGCGCAGGTCACTGACTCATGGCAGCTTCTCTCGTCATGTCGCGTGCTCAAGCTTCGAAGAAGATCGATGTCGCTGCGTTGATGAAGAAGGCGGACAGTCTGCTGGACGAGATGCCGCCGCAGCTCGACCGGGCGATTCCGTTGCTCCGCGAGGTGGTGGCGGCGGACCCCGAGCACTTGCTGGGACTCCACTCCCTGAGCTGGGCACTGGACCCGACGCGACGCATGGAGCCGCATCGCTGGGAGCGTGAGCTGAAGGCCGAGCACTGGGCACTTCGCGACCGCATCCTCGAGCTGACGCGAGGGACGAAACCCAGCGGCACGCTGACGCTCGCCCATCGCGCGCGTTCACTGGCACTGAGCCAGTGGGGGGAGGACCTGCTGCGGCGCAAGCCGACCGTGGCGCAGCTCGACGAGGTGGAGGCCGCGCTGGACGAGGCCGACAGCATGCGGCCACTCCCCGACCACCAACGTGGGCGTCGTGGACTCGAAGCCTGGCGTGCGCTGACGCAGGGCAAGAAAGAGCAGGGCTACCGGGAGTTGCTCTCCAAGATGGAGGAGCACCCCGGCATGTGCGCGCAAGGCATCACGGATGACAACGACCCGCTCAACTTCCAGGGCCTGGAAGGCGCGTTCTCCGATGAGGGCTTCCACGCATGGCTGCGGAAGCAGAAGCCCGCTGCGCGTCCCAAGGGGAAGCAGGCCAAGGACCTGGACAAGGGGCTCCTGCTCGCGGCGGGGCTGGATGCGAAGCCTTTCTTCGGCCCGGGCTTCGAAGGGAACAGCCGCACGGGCCGCGTCCTGGCCCTGGTCGCGCTGGGCGCGGACCTGGATGCGAGGGACTCCAGCAAGCACAGCGCGCTCCACCTGGCCGCGATGGTGGATGACGCGGCGCTGGTGAAGGAGTTGCTCCGCCTGGGAGTTTCCCCTGCCGTCGTCGATTCCAAGAAGTCCACGCCACTGCACGTCGCGGCCGAGCACGGCAGCGTGTCCTGCATCGCCCCGCTGGTGAAAGGCGGCGTGCCCGTGGACGCGCTCGATGCGTCAGGGCGGACCGCGCTCTTCGAAGCGCGTCAGGCCGACGTGGCCCAGGCGCTCATCGACGCGGGAGCGAACCCCAACACGGGCAAGGGCTGGACGCCGCTGCACCAGCACGCGCGCTTCAAGGAACGAGGGCCTGTCATCGAGGTCCTGCTCAAGGCAGGAGCGGATGTCTCGCTCAAGAATGGCAGTGGCCAGACGCCCGTGCAGGAAGCGCTGGAGCACAAGAACGCGTCCCTTGCCCAGCTCTTGGGTGCCAAGGCTCCCAAGCGCAAGACAGGCACGTTGGACGTGCAGCCGCTGCTGGAGGCGCTGGAGCGTCAGCGCAAGACGTTGCTCAAGGCCTGGTACTTCGAGGACAAGGACGTGGACGGCGTCGAACAGGTCCTGAAGGGGCTCGCGCTGCAAGGCGCCACGTCGTGGGACCAGCTCGCGGGTGCGCTCCAGGGCGAGTTCCCCTGGACGGCCATGGCGGTGGTGGAACTCGCGCGGGACGTGCTGCCGGTGGAGGAGAAGACCCCGCGTCTCTCCAAGCTGCCGCGCTTCGTGCGCGGGGACCTCGTGGTGAAGGGCGACGTGCACATCGATGGGCCGCTGCTCGTGACGGGAGACCTCACGGTGGAAGGCGTGGTGCGCAACGCGGGGATGGAAGGGCTGCTCGTGGTCGGGGGCAGGCTTCGCGCCACGGGCGTCGACACGGACAGCGAGGTCGTTGTGGGTAAGGACCTGGAGGCCCAGGTGGTGTGGGGCCATGGCAATGACGCCTCGCTCCGGGTCGGCGGCGTGCTGAAGGCCGACGTGGTCATCGCGGACGACCACGACATCCAGGCCAAGGTGAAGGCGAAGCACCACTACGAGAACGGTGAGTTCGACGCGGCGGACGCGACGCTCAAGGAGGTTTTCGTCACGAAGGCCTTCGCGAAGTCGGAGTTGGACCGGGACAAGCTGTTCAACGTGCTGCGGAAGGCAGGGACCGTCCTGGCGTAGACGGGCCGATGGGGCGAATTCGCGGGTGTTGCAACTTGGCCCCACGGACTCCAAGCCGCGCCACCCAATGCCAAGGCACTGCTATCCGCGAAGTGATGCCGTTGAAGTCCCGGCGCCTCCGGTGGGCGATGACACGCTTCCAGGTGGAGGCGTAGCGGCCTACGCGCGATAGGGGACTCCCGGTGGCTGGCTGCCGAAATGAATGGATTCGAGCCTCTCCCCCGGCCCCGCCAAGTCTAGAGTTCGCATGTTTGGGCCCGGCGGGGGGCATATTGATTTCCCTGCCACGGTCGCGCGGTGCGAGCAGCGGCGGAGTGGTAAAGGCGGGGATTCTCTGTCTGTGAATTTATCTGATGCTGCCAGCGAATGAGACGCGGCGTCCGCTGCGGCTTCGCTTCGTGTGTATGTGTCCTCGGGCCTGGGAATACAGTCTTTGCCAGGAGTGCAGCGCCAGCGCAACTCAAGGATCTCTTCGAGGTGCGTATAGAGGGGGCATTTCATCCCGATTTCTATTTTTCTCGTAGTTCCGGATTTGGCGTGCGAGATGCCTACTGCCCACATGATGAAGGCTCAGTGCGAAGATGGGTTTAGTTTGACCCGGAAGTCAGTGACTGGCGACACCATCAGGGCTGGCGCCTATGGGCGAGTGTATCGCGCTCTTTGATAAGTAAGTGGGTCGACTTCCTTGGAAAAGACCGATATTTCTTGCCATTCAGGCCTGACGTACTGACGGTTGTTGTGAATGTTGTTTAAACTTGAATTCCAGCTTGGGGTCGTTTGTGTCTAGACGAGTTGTATGGGGGCTGTTGTGTGCCGTCCTTGCTTGGACGGGTTGCGGTGGGATGGAAGACGCGAGCCCAGGGGACTCACTGGCAATCCAGGAGCAGGAGCTTGCATGCGGTGAATCCGACGCCGTTGCTCCAGGGTCGACGAAACTGGTGGACTCTGCATGCGCGGGCCCTTGGGAGTATGAGCTGAATTGCTATACTCAAAAAGAGAGCCCAGCATGTGTTGTCGAAAGTTATGGATCGTCTGCTTGCTGTCGAGTTCCTGAGAACGGCCTGGAGCGCAGAGAGAACCGGACGTTTGTTGTTGCGAACCATTGTACGACGCGCAGGGTGACAGTGTGTGACCCAGACAGTGGGCGCTGCACCTATGAATGGGTGGACGACTGCCAGACCCCCTGCCAAGCCAGTGCGAATCATTACTTCAATACAATTCCTTTGCAATATAGGGCGGGTGTGACGTACACGGCGACGGGTTACTTGGAGGAGTGTGTTTATACCATCCAGAGTCATCCCGTCTATTTCAAGAAGATACATAGCTCTTGCGGCCCAGGGAGCGAAGACTTGGGCCAGTGTGTTGATGAGACGAAGCCCAGACACAAGGCGTGCCGTGCTCCGGACCACGGCCTGGCAGCGAACCCGGCAGAGTGTGGGCAACAGAAATTCTATAGCAGTCCACTCCTGACGCGTGCAGGAGCAGATAGCGAGGCTCAGGCGCGTTACAACGAGCGGCAGAGCAACGTCGTAGCCCAGCACCAACTCAGCACGCATCCAGAGCACTATCAGGTCGCCCCTACGTGTTCGACCACTGAACCCATGCCCATGGGCACTGCAGCCGAGGTGCAAGCGAAATACGAGGCGCTGAAGCTCTGGCATGACAAGGTGGATTCGCTCCCCGAAGCAAGTCCACCTTACGGCGTGGCGAGCCGTGCAGGGCTCAAGTCGCAGCTCGTCAAACGAATGAAGCAACTGTTTGAGCTCCGCACTGGCTTGCTCTCCAAGTCATCGCAAGAGCATGCCATGGCGCTGTACCGGCAGATGCCAAACGACTATCCTGCCTGTGGCTCGGTGTGGACCCCCCAGGGCGCTTCCTGCGGTGCCGAACTCGACGCCAGTCTGTCGATGTGCCAGCGCTTGATGGACGCCAGCTTGCTCACGGGGGCTGGCAACGTTACGGCCTCCGTGCTCAAGGAGTGCGCCTCCCTCGCTGGACAGGTCGGTGTGCTCTCTTCGAGCTGTGTCTCCGCTGAGCACTATGTCAATGAGTTGCGCCGCATCAACATGGACCTGTTGATGCGGAACATGTCGGTCATGCCCGGACTCCTGGGGACACAGGCGCGCGTAGATGCCCTGCGCGACAAGCTGAGCTACATCGACCAGTGGTACGCCCAGGGGCGTGCACATCTCTACGCCTCGGGCCTGCCCCACGCATCACTCCAGGCGGACACGAGTGCCCTGCTGAAGGCGTTCTGGAACGGCGCCTACCTTGACGTCCAGAGACAGAGTGCGCCTTCTGGCTGCACCACGAGTAGCAGTTCTTGTTTCACGGATGCAGCTGTGGCTGAGGCCTTCCGGAAGAAGGTGCTGTCGGATGGACTCGTCGCGGACCGGCAGGTGCTCACGGCGGCGTTCACCCGTCTTCCAGAAGGCAATACGTTACCCATGACGCATGCGCCTCTCCTGATGGTGATGGGAGATGCGTTGCGAGGCCTGGATGAACGACTGAAGGATGTGAGCAGGCTGCATGATCTGGCTTGCCGCTTCAAGACGTGCGTCAGCACGCCGTCGCGCACGAGTCAGTTGTGGGCGTTGTTGGCCAACATGGATGACGGCGCTGAGTTGGCGTCGTTGAAAAGTAGCGCAACCCTGGTGAACGCGGCCTGGCGCGAGACAGGAGATGGTTCGGGCAACATCATCCCGGGCCCATTCTCCGCGATGTCGGAAAACCACATTGCGTTCCAATTGGCCGTAAAGGACGCGCTCGGCCTGCCGTCCAGCGCTCCATATTCGGGGGGCCTGCTGACCAGAGCCTCGAACGAGGAGTTGTCCCATTCGGCGCCAGTCCTCGCGGCGTTGTTGCGAGATGCGAAGACCCGCGTTGCATCGTACGCCGTGTCGGGTTTGTTCTCGCCCGTCAATCGAAGGTCGTTGACGACAGGATTGGATCGAGCCAAGCAAGACGCGATTGGTGCGCTTGTAGGGGGCAGAATTCAGCAACTGGATGACGAAATTGCCTCTTATCAAAGTAATCGCCTTACGTTGGTGAATGGTCTGCTGGCGCAGATGAACAACCAGCAGTCGCAGGATGGTGTCATTGATAGGCTGCTCGTGCTGACGAAGCAGATGGAGGAACTGAGCAAGGACCTCTATGGTGTGCGCACCAGTCGCGCCGTAGATGAGGCACGCTACGGCGAATTCATGAAGGGCTTTGAGGCATTGGTGCCGGCCATCCAGTCCAGCGGACAACAGATGGTGAAATCAGAGGTTTCACTGAGTGTGAGCGCGGCGGCTGACACGCGGCATGTCATCAATGGAGGGGATGATGTGCGGAATATGCGGGTGCTACAGGGCGGAAATCCCTTTTTTGTAACTGCCGTAGAAGGTGAGACGTTGAGTGTCGAGGTGAGTGGGCAGTGGGCGCCGACCTGTGCGTTGAGCCAGGTGCTATTGCCCAGCGGCCAGCCGTTGGTGGTCAATGATACATCAGGTCCTATCATGACGGGACCCGAAGGCTACTCGACCGTTTTGGCCGACTCGGTTTATAAGGCTGCCTCCAATACGACGGTCACGAGCAATGGACAGTTTGAAAACTGGAATCGGAATGTCAGTGCGTGTGCCGGCCTGGGCCTTGAAATTCCAATCGTGAAGGACGTGTTTAAATTCACTGCCAGCCTGACGGGGTGTGCGCAGTATGAGGTGGGCACCACCTGGAGCCGTACGCACAGCGACTCAACCGCGGATGGCAGGGAGACTCGCTCTACTTACTCCTTCTCCCGAGGAATCCGCTCAGCGCATGCCCCCTTTCCGGATCAGCCCGTGGGAGCTCTGCTCCTGGTCCAAATGCCGCCAGACCAGGCAGGAGGAATTGAGCATACGGCGCGAGGCGATGCTTACACTGTTCGAGTGGTGCAGGCGCCATATACTTCTGTCTTCGTGGAGAAGCCGTCGAAATTTTACTTGGTGGTCAATGATGTCGTTGGATGTCCGGGCATCAGCAGCACCCCTCTGAGTCTTCGTGTAGTGCAGATGCAGTCAAAGGCGGCGGCCTCTCGAGATATGGCAAAGGCCATGCTCGCTACCCAGACGGCACTTCAACCTCAAGCTGAGGCGTATGTCGCTCAAGGACGGCTGTTGGCGAACCAAGCCGCGCATCTGCGCAACTCGGCTTATCAGAAGCTCTTCGAAGCGTGCTCCGTCGGGCGGGAGGATCCTGAGAGTCCTGGCGTCATGCTCCCTCCTTGTCAGGACCTCAATTACTATCCAGAGAGTCTGCGTAATTTGTTCGAGACGTGGATTAGCAAGGAGATCGTCGGGGTCGAGCGCGAGGTGGAACTGGTGCAACTTGAGCGGAGGATGCGCTCCCTGCTCTTGGAGGTCTCTAGTATTGAGAGAGACTTCGAGAACACGGAGGAAAATGCACGGATGCTGGCGCTGGTTCCGGCGTGGACACTTCGAAATCTGGATGGAAGACAGTTGCGAATTAAGCTGAACGACTTGGATCAGTTGATGGGGGACGTCTTGGCACCGGTCCTCGATGTGCTTTATCCAGAGGTGCTCGAAGCGCTTACCGCCCACGAGTGGTCGGAGCTTGACGATCTGACTGATCTGGACCCGCTGAGCACCGAAGTTGACATGCCGGCCATGGCTCTTGAGGCCAAGCAAGCTGCGCAGGCCGTGACGAACCGATGGCACACGGAGCGTAGCCTGAAGCCGGTGCCGTCGCTTTATGAGGTGTTCATCAGCATCCCTCGTCCCGACTGGCAGATGAGCACGACTTGGACTCAGGTGGGAACGGATGAGGCTCAGCGGATCTGGAACAATATCCTGGCGGGGCGAGATTTTACGCTCGATGTCAAGCCTGAGCATATCTATCAGCGAGGGCAGCTGTATATTGACTGTGTGAATCCTGCCCCGGTTATTGATGCCATGGGGATGTATATGATTGATGGGATGAGTGGGGCGGTCACCCATCCTCCTTATGGCGTGTCTACGCATTTTTTGCCAAGGATGCTCTTCCCAACAACGAGGGGAGTGTTGGAGTACGACTTTGCTGATAATGCTTACTTGGCGCCGGGAATTGTGGCCCATTTTGGGCCAGATGTGTTGATGTATGAGAAGATGCATGGGGAATTGTCGAGTAGTGCGGCTTTTCCAGGCAGGGGCGTGTCGCTGTTCTCCACGATTCATCTGAATCTGATGGGCATGCGAAACGCCTACCCGAATGTGCCACACCCGGATCCTCAGCGCGCAGCGAACGGGGAGGAGGTCATTAGTCCACTCAATCCTTTGGCAAGTACATCGGAGTTGATTATCGCTCTCCGACTTGAGGCGAAATCGGATGCGTCAGACCCCCGCCTGCCTGGCGTGCCGCAGTGCGAGTAGTTACGTGCTCCGGGTAGGCGCTTCGGATTGGAGTGGCCGGCTCACAGGGCCTTGGTCCTGACGTCCGACCCCGCCGCGCACTTGTTGTACGCGGCGGGGGCATTCCAGTGGATATCCGAAGGGCAGTGGTGTTGAAGCCGTGTTTATGTGCTTATTGGTGAGGATTGGGTTGATGCGATACGCAGTTGGGTGTCTTGCGGTCCTGGTGGCGTGTGCGGCATTGGCACAGCCCTTTTCTGATGTGTTGGTCCAGTCGCCAGAATTGATTGCTCCACAGCGTGGTTCGCTGGTGGGGCAATACGCTAGCACTGCTTTCGGGCCAGCGGACGTCAGTCGAGGCGGTTTCAGCTTGGCCTCGTCCATTCATGTCCCAGGAGACCGCGGAGCGCTACTGGCTAACGTCATTCCAGTCTACTCGCCCGATAGCGGTATCAGTGAATGGGGGCTGGGCTGGCAGTCCTCTTTGGCGTTGACTCGTTCCCGAGTCACGGGGGACGTGGATTACTTGACGGATGAGTTGACGGGGCCGTGGGGGCGGCTCAGGAAAGGCAGCAACGGCCGCTGGTATCCAGTGGGGCTGAATGGAAACGTGCGAGTGGAGTCGGGGGCAGGCGACACGTTTGTTGCGTTTCTTCCAGATGGCAGCAAGTGGACGTTCGGTGGGGCAGCTCGAGTTCAAACACCCCACGGAACGTACGCCTGGTATTTGACTGAGGTGGAGACAGCCACGGGCCGCATGACGTGGCTGAAATGGACGCCGAACGCCTCAGGGCGGTTGTTCCTTCAGCGTGCTTCCTATGGCGGTGTGGGGGATGACTTCCAGTATCGCGTGGATTTCGACTACGAGTTCATACTATCGTCATTCGTGGACTACCGGCCTCGCGTTGCGCTGATTCTGGATCAGCGGGTTTCAACTGTGACGGTGAGCGCGAAGCATGCGACAGGGGCGGGGTGGCAACCGCGATGGAGCTATGCGCTAGGCTATTCACAGGACGGGCTGGGCCCGGCCTTCTGGTTGACGTCGGTTCAGCAGACATTCGCCTCGGGCGATCAGCCTCCGGCAGTCACGTATGGCTATATGTCTTCGGATTCGACGCTGCAGGTGACTGCCCCGCGGCCCGTGCCTGCATTTACTGCCGTGATGCAGGATTACCTGGAGGCGGTGGCGCTGCCGGGCAACTCCACGCCTTTGGATATGCTGGAGGATGGGCTCGTAGATTTGGAGAGTCGTAAGGACTTCAGCCTTGTCAGTCAAAGCGAAACGGGCTTCAGCTATCATGCCCTACCCCCGGCACCAGCGAATGTGGCGCTGCAGTGCCGGCCACCCTCGCTCGCGGGGACTCAGCCGCGAACACTTGCGAAGATGAAGGCGGGGTCCAGCGACTACCATGTGGTGGCCCTCAACTATCAGGCTGCGCTACAGCAGACTCGAATGACGTTGTGTTTGAGGGATGGTACGCCACTGTTCCAGACTCAGTTGTCGGGGCAGTGGTCGCTGGGGGGAACGCGGCGATTGGTGGATCTGAACCGGGACCGGCAGCCGGATCTCTTGAGAGTTGCGCCGGGAGGATATCAAGTCATTCCCAACCTGAGTACTGCGGAAGGGTTTGCATTCGGTGCGCCGATTGCCGGGACGTTGCAGTTGAGCTTTGTTCCAGAGGCGTTCTGGGTGCACGACTTCAATGGGGATGGCGTGGCGGACCTGGTGGTTCGCTCCTCTAGCCACTTGCGAGTCTATCTGGGGAAGGGGAACTTCGAGTTTGAAGAGCAGCCGTTGGTTTATCCGGCCGAGGCAGGGGGACTGCCGGTAAACTTGGCGAATTTTTCTCTGAGCTTCGTGGATGCTAACGGAGACGGTCTGAGCGACGTGGTGCTCAGCAGCTCTGGGGGGGCACTGCTCTTCGTGAACTCAGGAGATCGTCTGGTTCAAAAAGTAGTGCCGGGCCTCAGCACACTCGGGTCTAACGCGGGGCTGCCTGTTGTGCAGGACTTGACGGGTAGTGGCAATGTGGAGGTGCTTTTCTCGGGGTCGGGAAGCGCTCACTCGGTGGCGTTGACCACACCTGGCACTGGGTTGATGTCATGGGCGGACGATGGCAAGGGCACTCGGGTGCACTTCCAGTACGCGCGTGCCCCCGCGGTGCCAGGCGTGGGCCAGCGTAATCCCGTCTTGGACACGTTGACGGTGGAGTCGAGCGGTCAGGACACGGTGACCTATCGGTACGGGTACGTGGAGCCGAAGGTCCACTCGGTGGGGCGTTTCTTGCTGGGTTATGGCCAGGTTTCTCGTGTCGACCTGCAAGTGATGCAGGACATGGACTTCGTCTTCACTGACGATGTCGTCGGGCTCCTTGTCTCCTCCTCGCAGCGGGATTTGAACGCACCCGATGTGGAGTCCTTCTCCTCGTACGAGTACACCGACGCACTCTTCGAGGGCATTCCCTGGAAGCGCCCGAGTGCTGAGGTGCATGGTTGGCGGAGCACCGACGGCACCCAGACATTGTCCGAGCGCACAGAATTCTTGGACTACGTGGCGGAGGTCTGTCCGTCGCGCATACAACTGACGACGGCGCACGGTGTGCTGGTGCGTGAGTTGTGGCGTGCCAATCTGACAGGCCTGTTCAATCACCTCCATTGTCTGCCGGACCGCATCGTTCAGACTGGCACGCATCCGGATGCATCCCTGAATTTCCGCCACGAAGGCGTGGTGGGGTACAATGGAGCGGGGCTCATAGAGTCGGTGCGCAGTATCTCGGCTGGAGAGTCCTTGACGCTGCAGACAGTGGCGTATCAGCCGGACTTCACCCTGGCTCAGGTGTCTGCGCCTGGGCGTGGCTCGACAGTGTTTGTTTATGAGCCTGGTACGCAACTGTTGCGGCGGGTGACGGCGCCTGACGGCGTGGTGACGGAGGTGACGGCGCGAGATCCCGTTACGGACAACATCCTCACCCTTGAGGTGGACCGGGGCGCGCTGAGCTTCCAGCAGTTCTTCCGTCACGATGGCCAGGAGCGCTTGGCGAAGCAGTGGGATGGCTTTGGGGGCTCCGAGTTGAATCCCAAGGAGACATTCTCCTATCGGTTCGCCACCGCGACGGTTCCTGCCTCAGTGTTCATGACCTCGCTGGTGGACGCTCAGGCTGGGGCTGTGCGTCAGAGCGTGGGGTATTCCACCGCGGCAGGTGACTCCGTGACCGCGGCTCGGCGCATCCCGGATGGCTGGGTTTTCGATGGAGTGGTTGAGCGGAAGACTTCATTGGCGGAGCTTCGGAAGTGGATGCGGCCGTCACTTGATGCCTCAGTGGACGTGCAGGCGCTGGACTATGCCAGTCTCTTCGCTGGGGGGCGGGCTGTGGCGTTCTCGCGCGCCACCACGTTTGGCCACGACGCGGCTGCGACCGCGACCTTTCATGACGGTGTGGAGCAGCAGGTAGCCACGTCGCTCTCCCTGGCGGCAGGGGAGCTGTCGCGCACCGCGCTTGAGAACGGCGTCTTCCAGACGCGGAGCGTAGCGGACGCGAGCGGCCTGCAGGTGGCTTACGAGGACGAGGCGACGACGCGATATGACTACCGCTACGACGCCCTTGGTAGATTGCGGCGCGTCGATTTGCCGGGCGGTAAGATTCACAAGGTCCAGTACGACGGCCATGGCCGTGTGTCACTGATCGAGCGTCAGGACGTGGCGCGCGTGGAGTACACCTACGCGCCTGTTTCCGGCTTGATGAGTCTCAAGCGCTTCCTCTCCCCTGGAGGGGCACTTGTGCGGCAGGTGGCGTTCTCCCACGATGGCTTGGGGCGGCTGAGCACCGAGACTCATTCGGATGCCACCAGCAACCTCGCGTATCAGTACTACCGCGACGGCGCGACACCATCGCAGCCAGGCGCGCTGACGACGAGAGGCTTCGTGACGGCAGTGGAGGGGGACGGCTACCTCAAGCTCACCGATTACCGCGCAGACGGCCGACCCGTGAAGCGCACCGTGAGCCTGACAGGGTGGCGTCAGGTGGAGACTCAACTTGGCTATTCAGACGGTGGGGAAGTGGCTGTTGAATCCACCACCGTCTGGGGCATCCAGGGGAGCACGCCGACGCTCTTGTCCTCCACGAGCCGGCAACACCGGTGGGACGGCTATGGACGGCTCAGTGAGTCGTGGCTGGATGGACAGTTGCTGGCGGTCTTTGACTACAATGCCAATGGACAGCCGTTCACGGCTTCCTTCTCTACCAATGGGATGGCGACGCTTGGCTATGACCCGGTGACGCGAGAGCGGATATCTCTGTCACTGGCTGGGCCTGGCTGGAGTTCGTACAACGATCTGCGCTTCAACGCCCGGGGCCTTATCGAGTCCGAAGCGGTAGCCATTAATGGAAGCAGCCTTCTTCGTGAGTATGGCTATACGCCGCAGAAGTACCTGTCGAGTTCGGTGGATGGGGACGGCACGTATACCTACGAGCACTCCGGCGATGGCCTTCCGACGGCAATTCAAGAAGGGAGTGTTCGCAGGGACCTCCATTCTTCGGGGGCGACGCTTACCGCGGGGGGGGTGACCTATACCTTTGACACCCTGGGGCGCACCGTCAGCAAGGGGGACCTGACACTCACCTATGGTCCGCACGGGCAGCTATCGCAGGCCAGTCGCGGTAGCCAGATGTGGGACTTTATCTACGATGAGAATGGGCAGCGGCTGCTCAAGAGGTCCGGTGGATTGCCGGTGGCCGCATACCTGGAGGGCGGCGCGTACCTGGACGCAAGCGGCCTGACCGCGCCGTTCCGCTTCGATGGGCAACTGGTCGGCCTGCTGAAGGGGGGCGCATTCCAGCTGCTGGCGACGGACCTGCGTGGCACCGTCCTGGCGGACAGTGACGGCACGGCGCGCCGAGTGTCTCCGTTCGGCCTGCGTGCCACCCAGCCGGATGTGGCGGCGGTGCTGGACTATGTGCAGAAGGGCTTCGACGCGGACCTGGGCGTGGTGCGTATGGGGGTGCGTGACTATGACCCCTCCATCAATCGATTCCTCACGCCGGACCCGCTGTTCCTGGAGGAGCCAAGGCGCTGCCTGGACAGCCCCGTGGAGTGCAACCTGTATGGCTACGCAGGGGGGAATCCTGTTTCGAATGTGGACCCATCCGGCGAGGCGCTGGAGACGCTCTGGGACGCTGCGAGCCTGGGAGTGGGCCTTGCCACCATCGCAATGTGGGATGAGAACACCTCCAAGCTCGACAAGACGCTGGATGTCGTTGGTGTAGCGCTGGACGGCGTTGCGGTGGCACTGCCCTTCATCCCGGGTGGAGCGAGTATGGGCCTCAAGGCCCTGCGGGCGGGTAACAAGGTCGCCGACGCACTGAATGGCGCGGATAAGGTTGGCGACACCACGAAGCTGGTAAGCAAGACGGACGAGGCCGCGGATGCTGCCCGGAGGTGCGCGGGAGGTGACTGCAAGATTCCTGGCATCGGCTGTTTCGTCGCGGGTACGCCAATTCTGACGAAGGATGGACTCAAGCCGATTGAAGATGTCGAAGCCGGCGAAGAGGTTTGGTCCCGGAGTGATGTCACCGGCGAGTCGGGCTGGAAGCGTGTGGTGCACCTCAAGGTGACGCACGACAAGCCTGTCCTTGACATCGAGCTGGCTTCGGAGACGGGGCGCACGGAGCAGATTGGCGCTACGCCGGATCACCCGTTCTGGGTTGAGGGCCAGGGGTGGACGCAGGCAGGACACCTGAAGCCGGGAATGCAGATTCCGAGCGCTCACGGCGGATGGTTGCGTGTGACGCGGGCCACTTGGCGTCAGTCAGGTGAGACAGTCTTTAACTTTGAGGTAGAGGACTTCCATAGCTACTTCGTCGGAGCTTTGTCCGCCTGGGTACATAATAATGCTGAATGCCCAGGCGCGAATGTTGCGGCGGGAGAGCGAAAGTTTACGTCAGATGATCCGTATGTTGCGGAGCTCGCAAATACAATCGAGGCTCTTTATCCGGGGCATGTGGAGTCAGTGAATCAGACGGTTTATCGAGCTGATGGTACGATCGGGACGGATTTTGATATCAATCTCAAGAATGCGGTGGTCCAGGTGAAGAGTAAAGGGAAGGGGCTGGCTAGTCAGCTTCAGAGAACTGAGGCATTGACCGACAAGTTTGTGGTTGGGTATGGGCCGAAGCTCAAACCTTCGGTTGTGAAAGAAGTCCAGAAGCGTGGAGGGTACGTGACGACGGACTTGGATACGTTGCTCGAAGTTATCAAGCCTTAGGGGTCGGACATATGCAAGGTGTCGTAATTATTGGCAAGGACGATGGCTTGTGGCGGCAGATACGGACCCATCCTGTGCCTGGATGTACAGCTCGATACGATGCGGGACCAGGCCGGCATGTGATTGAATTTCACGATGGATACGTGGCTTGTAATTTGGAGCCAGGGCTCATGCGGGAATTCGAGAGTGAGGAGCTTGCGAGGATTCCGTTTCAATCGCCTGTTTTTGTTGTGGTTGAGTATCGGGTCGTGGATGTTTTGCGGAGGGTTGTATGTGATGATTTGTTTCTGTCTGATTCGTGGATTGATGATGACAATCATCCGCCTGTCCCGTTGGTCGAGTTTAGGAAGCGGCTACAGGACGAGCCTGCGTGGGACTGGCGCGTATGAGATGAGGATGCGGCTGGCTCGATGCTCTGAGTTGCCCAGTGTCGTGTGCTTGGGTGGGGGCGGGTCGGCCATGGTGTGTGCGCGTGCGGTTTGTGCATTTTCTTTTGGGCTTGGGCGGGTGGCGCCGCTTTGGACCTGTTAGGTATACGGAGGAGGACCGGTAACACGGAAATGGACGCGGGCTGGGCGGCGCTGGCCGAAAGGCGGGCGAGGAGCCTTTTGTCATTGCGCGTCCCGCGTACGGGGCTTCTCCTCCGCTCCGCGCGATGTCTTGTGTCGAGGATTGAACTGCGAGCGTGGAGGCCGGTCCTGGGGCGCCGGCGCGCTTCGATGTCTTGGGGCTCTCCGCTGGGGCGCTCTATGCCTACGCGCTGGCCGCAGGGCTTCGGGACCGGGTGGAGCGTGTGGTCATGAGGTGTGGGGTTCTGCTGGTCAGCGAGCCGGACGTCCTCGCGCATTTCGCGGAAGTGAACCAAATGGCGTACGCGGGCTTTCTGCGCGCGGATGACGAGACGCTCCGCCAGCAATTCGAGATGTGGCTCCATGCGCTGGCGACGACGGTGGAGGATGAGGACGGGCTGATGCGGCCCTGCGCGACATCCATTGCCATGGCTACGCGGGGCCTGCGCGTGAGGCGCGGCTCCAGGCCCGGCCCTGGGGCTTCCACCTGGAGGACGTCCACCAGCAGGTGGAGGTCTGGCATTCACGGGAGAACGAACAGGTGCCCTTCGATGCCGTCACGGCGAGCATCCGCCGTATGCCACGTGCCCGGCTGAACATCCAGGAACATCCCGCGCACATGCCCAGCGAGGAGACTGCGAAGGCCTTGTTCCGGTTCCTGTCCTCGCCGGTGACGAAGCGCTGAGGCGCGCTACGCGGTGGGAAGGTGGTCCCGCACGACGCCGAGCCAGTACTCTTTCCCATAGTACTGGCTCATCTTCCCGATGAGCTTCCCCTCGCGGAACAGGAGGAAGGTCGGGATGCCGAAGAGGCCGAAGCGCTTGGCCAGGTCCTCGTACTGATACGCGTTCACCTTCACGACGCGCATCGGCGCGCCCTCCAGCTCCGCGAGCAGGGCAGGTTCGGCCGCCGCGTAGATTTCGCAGTTCGGGCAGCCGTCACCCCAGAAGTCCACGACCACCAGCTCGCCCTTGGGCTCCAGGACCAGTTGGTCGAAGTTCTCCGCCGTCCCCTCGTAGCTCACGGGATGTGCCATGGCCTCCTGCCTAACGGGCTCGGGTGTTGGGTTCAACCTGCTCACGGGCCTCGCGGCGCGAAGTCCTCGCCCTCGCCGCCGTCTTGACGCTCGTACACCGTGCCGGCGGGCAGCGGCCCATACCAGACCGCATCCTCGGGTCCGTACACGCGCGGACGTGCGCCTCCCGTTGCGTTGAACACCCCTACTTCGCCCCCCTCCGAGGACAGGGGGAAGGGGAGATGCAGGGGCCCTCGGGACGCGTCACCGCGGGTGTCCAACCGGACGGCAGCGCCGGGCTCCAGGACGCCTTCGGGGAGCCGGTGGCGCATGGGCGCGCGCAGATTCGCGGTGACCTCGTAGTCCTCCAGGCGCAGAGGGACATTGCCGCGGTTGTACAGCTCCACGAAGCCCGCGGTTCCCGGCGCGACGGCGCGAATGACCAGGGGCCCCGTCCCGTGTGCGCGCAGGGCCCTGCGCGCCTCGAGGAGCCAGGCACGCCGTCCGCGCACGTAGTCCCGGAGGACGTCCCGGGCGCGACGCGCATGCGCCTCGGAGACGGACGCGTCCTCGCGCAGCTCGGGTTCCACGACCTTCCACAAGGCGTCGATGTGCGCCAGGGCCTGCGCTTCGGAGAAGGGACCTTCGAGCGCGGCCTCCAGCCTTTCGAGCACGCGTGCCCGCAGGGCCGGGCGCTCCCACACGCGCGTCGCGAGCACGCTCCAGGTGGGACGCTGCTCGGGACGTGTCCGCACCCGCTGGTCGAAGACGTCCTGAACCGCGGCGTCGTACAGCGTGAAGGGCTGCGGTGAGGCGTCGACGGGGAGCGGCGTCTCGGGGTTCGCGGTGCGCCAGTAGAGCATCCGCGCGTTGTTCAAATCCCACGGCACGTACGTCCACCGGTCCGTCTGGGGCTCGTGAATCCAGAAGCTGCCCGAGTCCTCGATGAGGCTGTTGGAGATGAGCGCGTCCGCCACCAGGTTGCCGAGGTACGCCTCCACATCGACGTGTCGTTCCAGCATGGCGTCGAAGGTGGCGTCATCGCCTCGGTTCACCCAGGCCAGGAACGCATCGAGCGCCTCGCGGCTCGGAGCATCGTTGGGAATGCGCTTCTCGAAGTCTCCCTGGTGCGGGCCGGGCTTCAGCGTCAGTTCGCAGTTGCGATGACCGCAGCGGTAGATGGCCGCGTCACGTTCGTGTCCGTGGTGTCGCAGCCAGTCCTTCCCCACGTGCTCCATGTCCAGGTAGAGCCCCTGGTGCTCGCCATTCACGCGCACGCGTGCGTAGCGGGCGCTGGGAACCGGCAGTTGCATCGCGGTGTACAGGTCCACCGCGAACTTCTCCGTCAGCTTCCCGCCGTCGAACCAGCTCGCGAGCAAGTGGAAGTGGTCGCGGTCCTCCAGGGACTGGCCGGAGTCGAGTTCGATTTTGTAGCTCTTCTGCGGCAGCTCCCGCGTGCTGGCGCCCCGGAAGCGAAGCTGTCCCGTGGCGCGCACGCCTCCCAGCGTCACCACGCAGGGCACCGAGTCGTCCGACGATGGGTCCGCCTCCAGCCTCGCGAGGTCTTCCGGCGCGACCTCCAATGCGAAGGTGGGCACGTCCTGTTGAACCCGGGGGTACGTTCCCCAAGTCGTCGATGGTGATGCCTCCGGAGGCGGGGCCTCTGGCGCGGGACCATCGCCTGGGCCGCAAGCGGCCAGGCCCGCCCAGCACGCCACCCACCATCCCGCGTTGCTTCGCATGCGTCCTCCCTGCTGGCCGAATCTGGACATCCGGACGTCGCGAGGTCCGCGAGCGCGGTGCGTCCGGAGCGAACTGGCGGAGGCTAAGCACGGTCTGGAGATTCGCCCGTGGGGCCGGTGGCGCCTCCGTCGTCAGGCGTCGCGGTGGGCTCCTGGGCGGCCAGAGGGGCGGGCCGTTGCTGTGCTCAGGGCGTTTCACCCGCCGGAGGGTGGATCAGCGGAGGGCCTGGAAGACCTGGCCGCGCGGGGCTTCTCGAAGGCGGCCGTGGATGCCACTTGGGCCCGTGCGTCCTGTTTCTCCGGAGGAGGGGATGGTCCGGACGGGGGCTACGGGTTTTCAAGGTATGCCTGCGAGCGGGAGTGGCCGCCATGTCAGCCGGAGCGGTTTGGATCAGCTCTGGCGCGGTGTCATCAAAAGCCAAAGCTCGCACTGCTCAGAAGCGCATCGCCGCCGTAAGGTTGTGCGACTGGATGTCGTGGAGGGGTCATGCACGAGTGGTTGGAGGCACTTCGCAAGTCGGTAAAGGCATCGTCAGCTGGCGTCTCTCCCGATGAGATTCGCCGGGCCGAAACGGAGTGCGGCGTTCCATTTCCCGACGAACTCAGCGCCCTGTATCAGGCGTTCAACGGGGGCGAACTCAGCGGTGAGGTCCAACTCTTCCGCCTGCACGGGGCGGAGGGCGACCCGAGCGTCCTGGAGAAGACCCGCCTCAAGCTGGAAGGGCTGCCCGCGGCCGGGCTGTGGCGCATTGGCTTGAAGGGGCAGCACCGGCACCTCTTCGCCTCGCGCAAGTCCGCCATGGTGGAGCAGGGTGACGGTGGCGGTCCGTTGCCGGGCTGGGTGGAGGCGCTCGAGGGCGACGACTGGGTCTATGGCACCTGGGAGGGCGAGAAGCGGCAGATGCGGTTGTACCGCTCGCTGAAGGACATGCTCGACGTGCTCGTCCCTCCCGCGGAGGTGGAGAGCTTCGGGGAGCGCACCTTCGCCCGCGCGATGAATGCCGTCCTCCAAGGGGCGCTGTCCGGCGTCCAGGCCGACGGCGAAGAGGAGGGAGAGGAGGCGCTCGAAGAGGCGGCCGAGGCCGACGAGAAGTCGCTCGAAGCCACGGAGCAGGCCGAAGAGGAGGAGCAGCTCGAAGAGGAGGAGCAGCTCGAAGCGGCGGAGCTGGCCGATGAGGTGGCGGCTGAAGAGGAGGCCGTCGAAGAGGAGGAGATTCGCGAGCTCGCGTACGAGTACGACGATGGCCGGCCGTCTTCCAAGTACCAGGATGAGGACGGGGCGGGGGCTCGCGCGGCCAGGCCGGGCAAGGGACGGGGGCAGCAGGCGCAGCAGATACCGCTCGCCATCGGCGGCGCGGGCGTGCTGTTCCCGCGAGGGGCACCGAGCAAGGTCCAGAGCGCGAAGAAGGCTGCCGCGGAGTCTGCTTCCTTGAAGAAGGCCGTGAAGGATGCGGCTGCCTCCCCCGTTTCCCTCATTGGGGCTGACGCGGCGGTTTCGGAGCAGGAGACCTCGTCCAAGAAGAGCGCCGCGAAGAGGCCTTCCGCGAAGAAGGCCGCTGAGACGGAGCCCGCTACGGTTGATGCGGCCCCCGCGCCGGAGACGGCTGCTCCCGCGGAGGTGCCTGCCGCGGAGGCCGCTGTGGCGAGCGAGGCAGGGGCGAAGAAGGCCCGTGCCTCAAAGGCTCCTGCGCGCAAGACCGTGGTGAGTGAAGCTGCGGCGCAGGACGCGCCCGCGCAGGCGCTTCCTGCCGCGGAGGTCGTCCCGGAGAAGTCTGTCGCGAAGAAGCCCGCTCCTTCGAGAAGCACGGCGAAGAAGGCCGCTGCTCGGGAAGAGACCGTGTCGACCTTTGTCGAGAAGAGCGCCTCGGCGGCACCTGTCTCGAAGGGGACGGCGAAGACTGCCGCGACGACGGCCTCCGTCTCGAAGGGCGGGGCGAAGACCGTCGCGACGACGGCCGCCACCTCGAAGGGCGCGGGGAAGACTGCTGCGACGACGGCTGCCACCTCGAAGGGCGCGGGGAAGATGGCGACTGCCCAGCGGGCGGACACCAAGGTGGCTTCTGCACGGAAGGGCGCCGCGAAGACCGCTGCGACGACAGCTCCTGCGCGGAAGGGCGCTGCGAAGCCGGCTGCTAAGAAGGTTGCGGCGAAGGGGGCCACGAAGCCCACTGCTCAGAAGGTTGCGACAAAGGGCGCCACGAAGGCTGCTGCGAAGAAAGCCTCTGCTCAGAAGTCTGCAACCCAGCGAGGCGGCGCGAAGCAGGCTTCCGCCAAGAAGGGCACGGCAGCAACGGCTCCCGCCAAGAAGAGCGCGGCGAAGAAGTCTTCCGTGAAGAAGCCCGCCGCTAAGACGGCCCCTGCCCAGAAGAGCGCGGCGAAGAAGTCTTCTGCCCAGAAGCCCGCCGTGAAGTCGGCGAAGAAGTCCTCTGCCCAGAAGCCTGCGGCGAAGAAGTCCGCCGCGAAGAAGGCTGCGACGCAGAAGGCTCCCGCCAAGAAGGCCGCGGCGAAGAAGGGCGCTCGCGGCCGGTAGTCAGGAACTCGGAGGCAAGGCGCGCCACGGCGCCTTGCCTCGACGAGGCCTCACCGCGCGTCTAACCCTGCGGCAGCTTGTCGAAGTCGATGGGGCGGATGCGGTATCCCGGCTGGGCCGTCAGCTCCAGCGGCTCCTCTTCCTCATCACCCCGGCGGAACTCATGAATCTCGTCCGGGAGGATGTCGCGGAAGTCGGGCTCCTCCTCCAGGGGCGGGGTCGCCGCCAGGTCCTGGTCGGAGATGTTGATTTCATCCTCACCGGTGTCCGGATTCATGTGACGCCGCGAGGTGGACTCGCCCACGTCGTCTGACCCCAGCTTCTTGAATCGCATGGCCTCTCCTCGGAAAGCGCGGTGGGTCGGCTGCTTTCATCTCAAGAATGAGAACCCGCGGAGGCCGCGGCAATTCTCGCCGCCCGCCTGCCTGCCATGCCTGCCCGTGCCTCAGCGCTCCGGGAGCACGGCGCGGCCGGAGGGGTAGGCGGGCTCCACCTCCAGCATCACCATGGCCAGCGCCAGCACGCGCGACAGGGTTTCGCGCACCAGGTAGCGCCAGGGCGTCGGCCGCCCCTCGTCCGCCGCCACGCCCCACGCATCGATGCCCACCGAGTTGGCGATGAACAGCGCCCGCGTCAGGTGGAACCGCTGCGTCACGAGCACCGCCCGCTTCGCGCCGAACACGGTGGCCGCCCGCAGGCAACTGTCATAGGTGGACAGGCCCGCTTCGTCGCCCTGGACCGCGCTTTCGGGCACGCCGTGCTCCACCAGGTAGCGCCGCATGGCGCGCGTCTCGTGGTGGAAGGGCTTCGTCTGGTCCCCGCTGACGAGCACCGTCCGCACCTTGCCCTGCCGATACAGCGCGACGGCCGCGTCCAGCCGCTGGGCGAGCACGGGAGAGGGGACCGCGCCGCGCGCCAGGCCCGCGCCGAACACGAGCGCCACGGGGGCTTGAGGGGCCTGCTCCAAGGGAACGATGCGGTCCTCGTAGCTGACCCGGACGAAGTAGGAGAGGGCGAGCAGACCCATCCCACCCGCCGCCAGGACCGCGAGGCCCCTGCGCAACCACACCCGTCTCGCACCGCCTAGCTTCATGGACCCCGAGAACACCGGTAGAGGGCCCATTGTGTTCCGGGCTCCCTCCTCCGGGAAGCACAGAGCAACATCCCTGTCTCAGGGAGATGTGCCCGCCTGGGGGCCTGCCGGCTTCGGCGCGAGCCGCTCGATGGCCTCCAGCAACTGCCGGGGCTCCACGGGCTTCTTCAGGAATGCCGCCACGTTGTACGTGGACGCGTAGACGGCCCGGTCCCGGGGGTTCATGTCCGCCATGCCCGCCGACAGGATGATGACCGGCACCTGGGCCAGGGCTTCACTCGCCTTGCGGGTCGTCAGCACCCGGTGGCCGTCCATGACGGGCAGGGCCATGTCCAGCACCATGAGCGCGGGGCGGGGCGGGTGGGCCAGCTGCTCCAGCGCCTCCCGGCCGGTGCGGGCCACGCGGACCTCGTGGCCGTGCATCTCCAGGTAGTCCTGGAGGGCCGCGCGGATGTCCGCGTCGTCTTCGACAATCAGCAACGGACCGGATGACGTCTGGGCCACCATGACCGCAAGGTAAGTCCGTCTCCTACCGTGGGGAGGGGCTGCCAGGGGGGCTCGGCTGGTTGCCGTCCCGGGCGGGTCGGGCGATCGTCTGCCCGGCGGCGGCAGCCATCCGTTGACCGGCCCTCGCCCCGCCTATATAGGGGGCCCCGTCTTACCCTGCCCCGCCTTCCTCACGGACGACGCGGGTCGCACGCCCCACAGGAGCTCCCCGGTCCATGGCGTCCCTTCGCGACATTCGCAAGCGCATCCGCTCGGTGAAGAATACGCGGCAGATCACCAAGGCGATGAAGATGGTTTCCGCCGCGAAGCTCCGCAAGGCGCAGGACAACATCCTGGCCGCGCGCCCCTACGCGACGATGCTGGACCAGATCATCGCCGACCTGGCCGCCCGCGCCGGGGATGAGAGCCTCAGCCACCCGCTGCTCACGGCCCGCCCGGTGAAGCGCGTGGAGCTGGTGCTGCTCACGTCGGACCGTGGCCTCGCCGGCGGCTTCAACTCCAACGTCATCCGCCGCGCCAACCGGTTCCTCTACGAGAACACGAACCTGGAGAGCATCCGCCTCTCCACGGTGGGCCGGAAGGGCAACGACTTCTTCCGCAACCGCGGCCAGAACATCCGCAAGGACTTCGGCGGCCTGTACCAGCGCCTGAACTACCGCGCCGCCGCCGACGTGGCCGAGGAGCTGGTGGCCAGCTACATCAACGGCGAGGTGGACGCGGTCCACATCGTCTACAACGAGTTCGTCACCGCCATCTCCCAGACGGTGAAGGTCGCGCAGCTGCTGCCGCTGCAGACGCTCGGCGCCCAGGACCAGGCTTCGACGGGAGCCTCCACCGCGCTGGTGGACTTCAAGTACGAGCCGGACCGCCAGGCCGTGCTGGACCGCCTGGTGCCCCAGGCCGTCAACATCAAGCTCTACCGCGCCCTGCTGGAGAGCGTGGCCAGCGAGCACGGCGCCCGCATGAGCGCCATGGAGAACGCCACCTCCAACGCCAGCGACATGATTGGCAGCCTGACGCTCACCTACAACCGCACGCGTCAGGCGGTCATCACCAAGGAGCTGATGGAGATTGTCTCCGGCGCCGAGGCCCTGAAGTAGGGCGTTCGCGCAGCCAAGACCCTCTCGCCTGGGCCCGCCCCGTCTATCGGGGGGGCCCTTCGCGTTTCTGGGGGAATCTTGATCGCCCGCGCCCTCCGCGCGGAGGCGCGCGAGGACGTGGAGGCCACGGAGCGGCTGGCCCAGCGCCAGAACGCCAAGGCCGTTCTGGTCGGTCGCCCGAACAGCGGGCTGCCCCTGGTGTACCCACCGGATGGAAGGTAAGGGGCTGGCGCCCGGCATGTGGTTCCGCTAAGCCGGACTTACCAGTCAGTTGCCCGGGAGGCTTGACCCCCGGGGGGGGCCCCGGTAAAGGGGGCCCGCCCTCCCAGCCGGGCCGAAATTTCAAGGGTGGCGGCGCCCGTCCGCTCCCAGTGCGAGGCAGACGATTCCATGAGCGCTCAAGTTCCGACGGCAGGCAGAATCATCCAGGTCCTCGGCCCGGTGGTCGACGTCGAGTTTCCGCCCGGCGGTCTCCCCGAGGTCTACACGGCCCTCAAGGTCACCAACGCGAACCTGAGCTCCGCCGCGGACAACCTCACCCTCGAGGTGGCGCAGCACCTGGGCGAGAACACCGTCCGCACCATCGCCATGGACTCCACCGAGGGCCTCGGCCGCGGCATGGCCGTCACGAACACGGGCGCTCCCATCCAGGTGCCGGTGGGCAAGGCCACCCTGGGCCGCATCCTGAACGTCACCGGTGAGCCGGTGGACGAGATGGGCCCCGTGAAGGCGCAGGAGCACTGGTCCATCCACCGCCCGCCCCCGCCCTTCACCGAGCAGGACGTGCGCGTGCAGATGTTCGAGACGGGCATCAAGGTCATCGACCTGCTCGCCCCGTACACCCGCGGTGGCAAGATCGGCCTCTTCGGCGGCGCCGGCGTGGGCAAGACGGTGCTCCTGCAGGAGCTCATCCGCAACGTGGCCGTGGAGCGCGGTGGCTTCTCGGTGTTCGCCGGCGTCGGTGAGCGCACGCGCGAGGGCAACGACCTCTACCACGAAATGCAGGACACGAAGGTCATCCAGACGGACAACCTGGAGGCCAGCCAGGCCGTTCTGGTGTACGGCCAGATGAACGAGCCGCCCGGCGCCCGCGCCCGCGTGGCCCTGTCCGCGCTGACCATGGCCGAGTACTTCCGCGACGTGGAAGGCCGCGACGTGCTCCTCTTCGTGGACAACATCTTCCGCTTCACCCAGGCCGGTTCCGAGGTGTCCGCCCTCCTGGGCCGCATCCCCAGCGCCGTGGGTTACCAGCCCACGCTGGCCACGGAGATGGGCGGTCTGCAGGAGCGCATCACCTCCACCACGAAGGGTTCCATCACCTCCGTGCAGGCCATCTACGTCCCCGCCGACGACCTCACGGACCCGGCGCCCGCGACGGCCTTCGCCCACCTCGACGCGACGACGGTGCTCAACCGCTCCATCGCCGAGCTGGCCATCTTCCCCGCCGTGGACCCGCTGGACTCCACCAGCCGCATCCTCGACCCGGCCGTCATCGGCGCCGAGCACTACGCGGTGGCCCGCAAGGTCCAGGGCATCCTCCAGCGGTACAAGGAGCTGCAGGACATCATCGCCATCCTCGGCATGGACGAGCTCTCCGAGGACGACAAGCTGGTGGTGGCCCGCGCCCGGAAGATCCAGAAGTTCCTGTCGCAGCCCTTCTTCGTGGCCAAGGTCTTCACGGGCAAGGACGGCCGCTACGTGAAGCTCCAGGACACCATCCAGGGCTTCAAGGAAATCTCCGAGGGCAAGCACGACGACATCCCCGAGGGCGCCTTCTACATGGCGGGCAGCATCGACGAGGTCGTCGAGAACGCCCGCAAGATGGCGGTGTGAGCTAAGCTGGGCGTTCCCTCCCGCTGAGGTCACCATGCGCCGTGCAGCGCTCGCCCTGGTCCTGATGTGCCTGTCCTCCTCCGCCCTGGCGGAGGAGCGCAGGGGACGGGCTCGGGTGAGCGCCAACGGGCTCTACAGCGTTCGCATGGTGGATGCGGGGCAGGGCCAGTGCCGGCTGGAAGTGACGCAGGAGAGCGGCCCGGTGTGGTCGCTGGCGCAGTGCCTGGGCACGGTGGACGACCTCTACTTCGTCTCCAACGACGGCGAGCGCGTCTGGGTGGTGTGGCCGCTGGTGGAGAAGGGCAAGCCCGTGCCGGAGCCGCGCCCGAAGAAGAAGTCGAAGGCGAAGAAGCCCAAGGGGCCTCCGGCCTGGGCGCGTGTGGTGGTGGCGGCGCAGTATGGGCGGGATGGCCAGCGGCTTCAGGAGAAGCAGCTGACCGAGTGGCTCAACACACGGCAGCTCTCCGAGGTGCGCCAGCTCACCCACCACTTCAAGTGGCTGGAGGGCACGCTCGGCATCCCCGGCAAGGGGCCTCGGCTGACGGACGCCGGGGTGGTGGAGTTGGAGCCTGTGGGTGGAACCACCCGCCAGCTCACGTTTTGATTTGGTGGTGCGAGGAGCCTCATGGCCAAGCTGACTGTGGAGATTGTCACCCCCGAGAAGCGCATCCTGTCGGTGGAGGCCGACGAGGCGATTGTTCCTGGCGGCCGGGGTCTGTTCGGCGTGCGCCCGGGGCACACCCCGTTCCTCTCGCTGATGGAGCCGGGCGCGCTGACCCTGATTGAGGGCGGCCGGCGCGAGTCCTACTTCGTCGCGGGCGGCTTCGTCGAAGTGGGCAACGACAAGGTGCTGGTGCTCGCCGACGCGGCCGAGCCCGTCACGGGCATCGACGTGGAAGGCGCCCGTCGCCGCATGGCCGAGGCGCAAGAGCGTCTGAAGGGCCTGTCCTCCGAGGACGCGCGCTTCGAGCTGGAGCAGGCCACGGTGCGCCGCGAGGCCGCTCGCATCGGCGCCGCCAGCACCGCGCGCGCGTAGTCCCCGCGCACGCACGTTTCACCGCCCAGGGGCGCCTCGCGCTCCTGGCGGCCTTGGCGTGACACCCGGGCTCCCCTCGCGCGGAGCCGGTGTCCGCTTCAGTCCCCGTGATGGCGCCCTCAGGGCTGCGCCTCCAGGGCAGGTTCCTCCTCACAACATCCCCCATCCACACCTCTGAGCTGACGAGACGGACGTCAGGCCATGGCGTTGCATCCAGTGGTTTCACTGCTGGTGATGTTGCGTTTGACGGCGCGGGATTTAAGTTGCATTTAGAATGCATCTTAATGCCCATGCCGGGCGAGAGGAGCGAGCACCATGAGCGTCGCGATGGAGAAGAGCGTCTACGAGCAGTTGGGGGGAGAGCCGGCGATGGCGGCGGCGGTGGAGGTCTTCTACCGGAAGGTGCTGGCGGACGAGCACATCAGCCACTTCTTCGAGGACGTGGACATGGAGCGTCAGGCCGCGAAGCAGAAGGCGTTCCTGACGATGGTGACGGGCGGTCCGGTCCACTACTCCGGCAAGGACATGCGCGCCGGCCATGCGCACCTGGTGCGGCGTGGGCTGGATGACTCGCACTTCAACGCGGTGGCGGGACACCTGAAGGAGACGCTGGAGGAGCTGGGCGTGCCCGCGCCGCTGGTGGCGAAGGTGCTGGCCATCGCGGAGCGCGCTCGCGCGGACGTCCTCAATCGCTGAACACCGGAGCTCGCCATGGCCAAGGTGAAGCACGAGTCGGACTGGTATCCGCTGGCGTCCGGAGAGAGCGTGTTGGACGCGCTGCTGCGCCAGGGCGTGTCCGTTCCGCATGCGTGCCGCGCGGGCGCTTGCCAGTCCTGTCTGATGCGGGCCGTGGCGGGGACGGTTCCGGAGGCCTCGCAGGCGGGGTTGAAGGACACGCTCAAGGCGCAGGGGTACTTCCTCGCCTGTGTCTGCAAGCCTCCGGAAGGCGCGGTGCTGGAAGTCACGGGCGCGGAGGCGCTTCGCGTCCCCGCGCGCCTCCAGGCGCTGTCCTGGTTGTCCGACAGCGTCCTGCGCGTGCGGCTGGTGACGGACCACCCCGTGGCGTACCGCGCGGGGCAATACATCTCCCTGGTGCGGGAGGACGGGCTGACGCGCAGCTACTCGCTGGCCAGCCTGCCTCACGAGGATGCACTGGAGTTACATGTGCGACTCCATCCGGATGGGGCGATGAGCCGCTGGCTGGCGCACGTCGCCCGGCCAGGAGACAGGCTTCAAGTCCTGGGGCCGGCGGGAAGCTGCTTCTATGTGCCCGGCCGGCCCGAGCAGCCCCTGCTGCTGGCGGGCACGGGCACCGGGCTGGCGCCACTGTATGGCATCGTCCGTGACGCGCTGGAGGCGGGCCACTCAGGGCCCATCTGGCTCTTCCACGGCGCGCGGACGCCCCAAGGGCTCTACCTCACCCAGGAGCTTCGGGCCCTGGCGGAGCGCCATCCCCAACTCCACTATCGGCCAGGCGTGCTGGAGGGCGGCAGCAGGGACGTGGCGGAGGGAGCGCTCGATGTGCTCATTCGCGCGGAATGTCCCAAGCCCGTGGGCTGGCGCGCATGGCTCTGCGGAGACGGGCCGTTGGTGCTATCCCTTCGCAAGAAGCTGTTCCTGGCCGGGCTCTCCCTGAAGGACCTCCACGTGGATGCCTTCCTGCCGAGCGCCCCTCTGGCACAGCGCATGACCGACGCCGGAGCCCGCTGACGTGCACCTCACCCTCCATGCCGACTACTCGCTGCGGGTGCTGCTCTACCTGGCCACCCGCACCGGGCGGCCCGTCTCCACCCAGGAAATGGCGGATGCCTACGGCATCTCCAAGCACCACCTGGTGCGGGTGGTGCAGACGCTGGCGGGGCAGGGGGTGGTGGACGCGCGAGCGGGCCGTTCCGGTGGCGTGTTGCTGGCGCGCGCGCCGCGGACATCCAGGTGGGCAGCGTGCTGCGCGCCGCGGAGCCGGACTTCCACCTGGTGGAGTGCTTCGACCGGGAGCGCAACGCGTGCCCCATCGCTCCCGCTTGTGGGCTGAAGGGCGTACTGGACGAGGCGCGTGAGGCGTTCCTCGCGGTGCTGGACCGGTACACGCTGGCGGACCTGCTCAAGCGCTCGCGGCCGAACCTGACGGACTACTTCCTCCCTGCCTCCGCGCCATGACGTCCGGCATGCTGGAGCTGTTTCATCGCATCGTGGATGCACCTTCCGCGCAGGCCCGGCGCTACATCGTCGACTTCGCGCTGGAGGACCGCGTGCGCTTCCGCAACGTGGCGTTCGACGAGGCCGAAGCGGACTGGCGCCGGCATGGTGGACACACCACGCCCGCGCTCTGGGATGGCACGCGGCTGCACCAGGGCGCGCAAGCGGTGATGGCGCGGTTGCAGGCCGTCGTCAACCTGGGACGCGACGACACGTGAAGTGACGGCGCGCGTGTGCTGACACCCGCGCGCTGGTGCCACCTGCGCGTCCCTCGTGCGCCATGCGCACCGTGCGCGAAGCTTCGAGAGTTGGACACGTGTGCAGGTGCGCGAATGCGTGCACCCGCCGAGGCTTGCCGCGCGCGTGTTGGTTGCGGTAGTCACCCCTCCCCGCGCTGCGATCCACGGTGCGCGAGGGATGGAGGGTGGACGGTGAAGAATCCGAGCGGAGTTTCGAGGACGGCTGTATCGCGCTCGTCAAGCCCCGGCATGATTCTTCCCGCTCCCGCTCGCGAATGTTTCACGGGTTCCGCTCCTTTCTCGCTGGCCGTCCTGGCCTGAGCCTCGGTTAATCTCCACGACCCCATGCCGCTGACTCCCGCCGAGCGCCAGGACAGGTTCCATGCGGCGTTCGTGGGGCTCGCCATCGGTGATGCGCTCGGCTTCCCGCTGCGCGGCATTCCACCGGCGAGCCTCGCGCGGCTGCCCGGCCTCGCCGAGGACTTCGCGCCGCGTCCGCGCGGCAAGTTCGCCAAGGGCCAGTTCAGCGATGACACGCAGCTCCTGCTCGCCGCGGCGGAGAGCGTCATCCGCGAGGGCAAGGTGGAAGGCCGCAGCGCGGCGGCGCACCTGGCGTGGCTGTGGCAGGAGGGCATCATCCTCCAGCCGCCCAAGAGCCTGGCGGACGCGCTGCAGCGGCTGGCCGGCGGTGTGCCGTGGATGAGCGCGGGCGCGTCCCTGGGCACGCGGTGCCATTCGGTGCTCAGCCGCGCGCTGGTGGTGGGCCTGCTGGAGAGCGGTCACCGCGCGCGCCTGCCGCATGACGCGGGGGTGCTCACCGTCATCACCCACAAGGACCCGGTGTGCGCGGCGGCCGCGGCCGCTTTCGCGCAGGCCGCGGCGCTGGGCATGGAAGAGGAGCCGCTGACGCCCGCGGCCTTCTGCGAGGAGCTGGCGCTGGCGGCGGCCGTGCACGACAAGGGGCTGGCGGAGGAAGTGCGCCACCTGCCGCGCCTGCTGACGTGGGACACCACGCGCGCGCTGTCTCAGCTGCGCAAGGTGGGCGTGCCTCCCAGCGAGCTGAAGGGCGTGGACGGGCTGCCGCCGCACGTGGTGCCGGTGCTGCTGACGTCGCTGTACGCCATCCTGAAGGTGCCGCACGACTTCCGGGAGGCGGTGGCCCTCACGCTGCGCTGCGGCGGCGAGGCGGACGTGGCCGCCGCGCTGACGGGCGCGCTGCTGGGCGCCCACCTGGGCACGCGCGCCATCCCCGCACGGCTGCGCAAGCAGGTGTTGTACTCCGAAAACCTGATGGATACGGCGGACCGCCTCTACCGCGCCCACCAGGTGCGCGAGACGCTGGCCACCGCCCTGGCCCACCGCCGCCGCCGCTGAACGCGAGGGCAGGGCAGGCGGGCAGCCTTCACTGTGTATTCCCCCGGGGCTTCTCTGGAGGGAGCGTCCTGCCCACCTTGTGCGAAGGAGCGGGCCGCAAGGATGCCAGGCAGGCATGGAAGCGCACGTGTGGTCCGCGAAGTCATCGCAGGAGGCGCACGTCGTGGACCTCGAATCGGAACGCCTGGAGCGAAGTCAATTGGAGACGCTCTCCACGGCGGAGCTCATCCGGCACGCTTTGGCGGAGACGCGCCTGTTGGTGCGCGCCGAGGTGATGCACGCCAAGAAGGAGTTGCGTGAGGAACTGAAGGCCGCGCGGACCGCGGGCATCCTGCTGGGGGCGGGCGCGGTGCTGGCGCTCACCGCGCTGGCTGTCCTCTTCGTCGCGCTGGGCCTGGCCCTGCCCATGGCCCAGGCGTTGGGCGTGCTGGTAGTGGGCGTGGTGCTGCTGGCGATTGCGGGTGGCCTGCTCTTCCTGGGCAGCAAGCGCGTGCCCAGGAAGCCCCTGCCGCACACGCAGGAGCGCTTGAAGACGGACTACCACCTCACGCGGGAGACGCTGCAATGAATGGCAACGGCCGCGAAGAAGGCGTGCCCTCGGCAATCGAGCGGCACGAGGACCACCGCATCACCCGGGGCATGGGGGACCGCAGGCAGGTGGAGGAGACCGCGGACCGCATCCGCGACGAGCTGATGCTCACGCTGGCGGAGCTGGACCGACGACGCGAGCGTGCGCTCGACCTGCGCTACCACGCCCAGCAACACCGCACCGAGCTGATGGCCGCGGGCGCCGCGCTGCTGACAGTGGTGGGCCTGGGCGTGGGCTACGCCATCTACCGCGCGAGACACCGCGACGAGATTCTGCGCCGCAAGCGCCGCAAGGCCCTGACACGCGCATGGGAGCATCCCGACCGACTGGCCTCCAGCGCGGAACAGCGCCCGCTGGGCGCGGAGCTGGGGCGCAAGCTCGTCCTCATCTTCGCCAGTACGCTCGCCACCGCTGTCGCACGAAACGCGGTGGTGACGCTGGTTCCCACGCGAAAGGGCCCTGCTCCCGCTGAGGGGGTTCATAAGAACACATAATTGCGACAAAATCAGACATAAACCATTCTGATGCTCATGACGGACCTGCTCTATGCGCGGGCCCAAATGGGCTTGTCGCTCGCGTTCCACATCGTCTTCGCGGCGGCGGGGGTGGCGCTCCCCGTCCTCATGGTGCTCAGTGACTGGAAGCACCGGCGCACCGGTGACGCGGACTACCAGAAGCTGAGTCAGAAGCTGGCGAAGGGGACGGCCATCCTCTTCGCCGTGGGAGCGGTGAGTGGCACGGTGCTGTCCTTCGAGCTGGGCCTCTTGTGGCCGGAGTTCATGGGGCAGTACGGCGAGGTGATAGGGCTGCCCTTCAGCCTGGAGGGCGTGGCCTTCTTCACCGAGGCCATCTTCCTTGGCATCTACCTGTATGGGCGGGCGCGGGTGTCGCCGGGGCTGCACCTGTTCTCCGGCGTCATGGTGGCGATAAGCGGCGCGGCCAGCGCGTTCTTCGTCACGCTGGTGAACACGTTCATGAACCACCCGTCGGGCTTCACGCCGTCGGCGTCGGGGCCCATGGACGTGGAGCCGCTGGTGGCCATGTTCAGCCCGGGCTGGCAGTACCAGACGGCGCACGTGCTGCTCTCCTGCTACCAGGCGAGCGCCTTCGCCATGGCGGGCATCCACGCCTTCGTGTTGCTGCGTTATCCGGGCGCGGCGTTCCATCGCAAGGCGCTGTCGGTGGCGCTGCCGCTGGCGTGTGTCACCGCGCTGCTCCAGCCGGTGGTGGGGGACTTGTCCGCCAAGCACGTGGCGAAGGCGCAGCCGGTGAAGCTGGCCGCCATGGAGGGGCAGTTCGAGACGGAGCGCGGCGCGCCACTGCGGCTGGGTGGGCTCCCCAATGTGGAGACGGGCGAGGTGCCCTACGCGGTGGACATCCCGAAGGGCCTGTCGATTCTGGCCTTCGCGGACCCGGACGCGGAGGTGAAGGGGCTCAACGCCTTTCCTCGCGATGAGTGGCCGCCGGTGGCGAAGGTCCACGTCGCGTTCCAGCTCATGGTGGGCACCGGGAGCGCCATGGCCCTGCTGGCGCTGGTGACGCTGGGCTGGCGGTGGCGGAAGAAGGCTTGGCCTCACGGGCGGAAGCTGATGTGGGCGTGGCTGGTGTCGGGGCCGCTGGGCGTGGTGGCCATGGAGGCGGGCTGGCTCGTCACGGAGTGGGGGAGGCAGCCGTGGATTCTGCGCGGGGTGATGCGCACGGCGGAGGCGGTGACGCCAGTGCCGCATCTGGCCGCGCCCTTCTGGACCTTCACCGCCGTGTACGTGTTCCTCGGTGTGACGGTGGTGTTCCTGCTGGTGCGGCAGGTGGCGGGCACGCTGCCGGCGCGCGACAGCGGTCTGCTGGGAGGTGAGGCCCATGCCCACTGACGCGATGTTGGCTTCCGGGGTGGTGATGCCTCGCCGGCAAGGTGGTGCACTGGAGGGGGGGACGCATGTCCGCTGATGCGATTCTGGGATTCGCGGTGGCGGGGACCTTCGTCCTCTATGCGCTCTTCGGAGGCGCGGACTTCGGCGGAGGTGTGTGGGACCTGTTGGCCTCGGGTCCTCGTAAGGCGGAGCAGCGGGCGCTCATCGCCCGCGCCATTGGCCCGGTGTGGGAGGTGAATCACATCTGGCTCATCGTGGGCGTGGTGCTGCTGTTCGCCGGCTTCCCGCGCGCCTTCGCGGTGTTGAGCGTGGCGCTGCATGTGCCGCTGACGTTGCTGCTGCTGGGCATCGTGTTCCGGGGGGCCGCCTTCACCTTCCGGGCCTACGACACTCGCGGGGACGCGGTGCAGCGGCACTGGGGGCTCGTCTTCAGTGGGGCCAGTGTCATCGCGCCGGTGTTGCTGGGCATGTGCGTGGGCGCGGTGGTGGGCGGCACCATCCGTGTGGAGGGGCGCGTGGTGGTGAGCGGCTTCTTCGCGTCGTGGCTCACGCCCTTCTCGTGGGCGGTGGGCGTGCTGGCGCTGTGCCTCTTCGCCTTCCTGGCAGCGGTGTACCTGACGCACGAGGCGCCAGCGTCCGCGCTGCGGGAGGACTTCCGCCGCCGAGCGATGGGCGCGGGCGTGGCGGTGTTCGTGGCGGCGCTGGCGGTGCTGCTGCTGTCCCGTGACGGTGCGCCGCGCGTGTGGGAGGGGCTGTTGCGCTCGCCCTTTGCTCTGGCGCTGCATGCGGGCACGGCGGTGGCGGCGGTGGCGGCCTTCGCGCTCCTATGGACGCGCCGCTTCCAGTGGGCCCGCGTCGCCGCGGCCGTGCAGGCGGGGC
>JBKGHI010000579.1:0-1239 GCA_046520405.1 Myxococcus sp. 1LA | reverse complement strand
GTACTTCATCTCCGTGGCGACGGGCTCGCCGCCCTTGATGGCGGGCTTGAAGCGGAAGCGGCGGATGGCATCCCGCGCCGCCTCGTTGAGGCCATAGCCGGGGCCCTTGAGAATCTTCACCGCCGTCACCTTGCCCTCATGGTCAATGGCGATGGACAGCGTGACGGTGCCCTCGACGCCCGCGCGGCGCGCCTCCTCTGGATAGGGAATCTTCACCTCGGAGGCCACGGTCGGCTCGGAGTCCACCTGGTAGATGGGCGCGTACTTCGGCGCGCTGTACGCCTTCACCTCCTGGGGCGCCTTCGCCGTGGGGCCCGTCCTGCCGTAGAGCGTGTTGCCCACGGCCGCGGCGAAGCCTCCGGCGCTGGTGGTGGAGGACATCGTCATGCCCACCACCAAAGGCGCGGGCTTCGCGGACGGCGGTGGTGTCTCGTTGGGTGGCGGCGGCGCGTCCACGGGCGGCGGGGGCAGCGGCTTGGGTGCCTCGGCCACCTTCACCGGCGGCGGCTTCACCGCCCTCGGTTTGGGCGGCGGAGGCTTGGGTGGCTCGGGCTTGGGCTCTTCAATGGGCGGCGGCGGCTTCTGCACCTCCACCATCACCATCTCCACCGGGCGCTTGGCGGCGGGGCGCGAGCGGTCCACGCCTTCACCCAAGGCCCAGAAGCCGCCGACGTGAATCCCCAGCGATACGAACAGGAAGACGCCCACCACCGCCAGTGAGCGGTCGTGCGCGGACGTCGTGGGAGTGTTGTCGAGGACCGCCTGACTCATGCGCTGATGCCTCGCTTCAGGGCGCGGTGGCCGCGGCCGCGGGGGCTGCGTCCTTCTCGATGTTGAGCGCGAACTTCGCGATGCCCTGGCCCTTCACCACGTCGATGAGCCGCATGACTCGCCCGTAGGGCAGCGACTGGTCGGCGCTGATGATGGCGCGCGTCTCCTTGTCCTTGGCCAGCGCCTCGACGACCTTCCCCTCCAGCTGCTTCTCCGTCACCTCGGTGCCGTCGAAGTAGAGCTTGCCCTCCTTGTCCAGCACCACGTTGACCAGGCCCTGCACCGTCTCACCGCCATTGGCGGCGCGGGGCAGGTCCACCTCCACCGTCTCGCGGACGATGAAGTTGGCCGTCACCATGAAGATGATGAGCAGCACCAGCACCACGTCCACCAGCGGGGTGACGTTGATGCCCGTGATTTCGTCGTCGTTGTCCTGCGCGCCGCCCGCCATGGCCTAACGGGCCTCCG
>JBKGHI010000578.1:0-1244 GCA_046520405.1 Myxococcus sp. 1LA | reverse complement strand
GCCACCGCCACCGCCGCTACCGCCGCCACCGCCGCGCCTTCATCCGCACCCCGCCTGAGTGAGAGGCCGGGCGGGCCATGACGCCCGCCCGGTACTACCGCCGCGCCGTCAGCTCGCGACGGCGGCGCGGGCCATTTCCAGGTAGCGGCTGGAGCCCTGCCCCCAGCCACGCGGCGACTGCACCGCGCCCGGGATGCTGGTGGCCGTTTCGCGGATGACCTTCTCCGCCGCCAAAAACTCCTTGGCGGAGTGGTGCAGCACCGCCCGCGACTTCGCGCGCGCCACCAACGCGGCGGGGAAGTAGAGCTGGGGGCTCTCCTTCGGCGCGCACATGAGGCCCGGGAAGCGGTCGAACTCCGAATCGGCTTCGTCCACCAGCGCGTAGGGCATGGCGAACATGAGGTTGGCGGGCACCTCCAGCGACAGCAGCGGCGGCAGCATCACCGCACTGATGCGCTTGCCCTTCTTCTCCGCGAAGAAGGACACATCCCGCTCCATCGCCGCTTCGGTGATGGGTTCCGTCACGAGCTGGGCAAGCTCCATCTTGGCGAGCGTTTTGGTGTCCTGCTCGATGACGGGCGTACCGGTGGGCCAGTCACTCATGAGCTGGCCGGGCAGGAGCAGGTGAAGCACCGTGTCCGTGTCGAACGTCTGGTTCTCCGCCCAGTAGCCCGGAGTGTCGAGCCACTTGGACACGATTTCCTGGAGCGACACCTTCGAGTAGGGCTCCAAACCGTCAATGCGGAAGGACACATCGGTCAGCAGAGACGAGACATGCGGAGCGCTTCGCTCAATGGCGTACCACGTGAGGCCCGGAAGGAAGCGCGCGCTCCGGTTCTCTTCCGAGAACACGTACCAACGCGGGATGGGCGAAACCCGGTCGTACTTGCTGGGGAACTCGTCCGGGATGAGGTCCAGGGACACGGCGCCATCCAGCGTGAAGCCGGACGGCAGCACCGCGGACTGGCGCCGCAGCTCCAGCTTGATGGACGCGGCCTGCGTGGGGCCAACCCCAAACATGGCGTCCTTGGTGGGGTCCTTGAACACGCCACACAGGTGGATGCGCTGATACCACTCCACCGCCGTGGCCGTGTTGCCGATGGAGCGCGCGAGGCCGGTGCCGCTGTCGGTGAAGCCCTCCAGCTCCGAGCCCATGAGCTGGCGGATGTTGGTGCGCTCGCGGTTGAAGCCGACGTTGGAGCGCGGCTTGTGCTGGAGCCCCGCGCCCCACGAAAGCGTGTAGT
>JBKGHI010000577.1:0-1255 GCA_046520405.1 Myxococcus sp. 1LA | reverse complement strand
CGTGCCCGCGTCCACCTGCACCGGCAGCACCAGCGTCCGCCGCCGCTCCGCGCGCTCGCGCTCCGGCGCCCGCATCCGCCGGGGGAACTCCACCTGCGGCGTCTCCATGGCGGGCTCATCACCCTGCCCGGTGAACATCAGCACCGCGGCCACCACGAACAGCATCGCCGCCACGACGAGCCACACCCGGCGGCGTCCTCGGTTGTCCATGTCAGTAATCCTTCCCCTCGAAGCGCCAGAACCCCACCGCCAAGGCCCCGAATCCAAACACCAGCACGCCGAGCAACAACAGCCCCAGCGAGCGCACCTCCAGCGGCGTGGACGCGGCGATGTCGCCTCCGGCCACGGCCAGCGAGGAGAGGCGCGGCAAGAGCAGCGTCACCGCCCGGAAGGCGTTGCGGCCCATGCCTTCTTCAAAGAAGGGCGTCAAATCCTGCCGGTAGCCCGCGATGATGCCGCCCACCAGGGCCACGAAGCCGGAGGCCGCGCACAGCGCCGCGCTGCGGACCAGCGTCGCCGTGGTCAGCATCACCGCGTACACCGCGGCGAAGCCCACGCACGCCAGCAGCCCCGCGATGAGCGGCCCCGCCGTCCAGTACCCCGCCTTCACGCCGAAGATGAGCACCAGCCCCGTGGTCCCATACAGCGTCCCGCCGACAGCCAGCGTCATCACGCCCAGGAAGGTGCCGGCCAGCAGGTGCCAGCGTTGAATCGGCAGCGCCAGCAGGTGCTCGATGCGCCCAGGTGACATGAGCGACGGCGCGAAGTCCGAGCACGCCACGATGCCGAACAGGATGCCGCCGTAGAACACCAGGAACGCGGCGGCCTGGTACACGGGCCGCAAAGCCACGTCGACGGAGCGGATGCTGTTACGCAGCTCCTCGCCGAACAGGCGGGACGCCGCGAGCGCCCCGTCCACCACCTCGATACGCAAGCTCAGCGCCACCACGGTCAGCACCAGCGTGATGCCCACCAGGAAGGCCAGGATGAACTTGCGCGACAACGCTTCGCGGAGCACGTACCCCGCGATTCCAAGGACTGGCTTCACGCCGCGGCCTCCACCGTTCCCATCAGCACCGACTCCAAATCCGTTCCGTCACGCCGCAGCTCCACCATCAATGCCCCGGCGCCCGCGCCCGGTCCAGCGCTTCATTGAGCGCCGCCGGGTCCGCTGCGTCCACGAAGTACTGCCCCTCCGCGCCGCCCCGGACGAAGCCCGCCGCCGCCAGGCCTTCCGCGTTGGCCCCGGGCGCGA
>JBKGHI010000576.1:0-1258 GCA_046520405.1 Myxococcus sp. 1LA | reverse complement strand
CTCCACCCAGCGGCGCTTCGAGGCCGGCGACGTGCCCGTCGTGGACGTCAACGTGGCCCGCGTGGCCCTGGCCCGCCTGCGCGCGGAGGTGGCCGCCGCGGAAGGCGACGCGGCCGTGCAACTCCATCAGTTGCGCGCGCTCCTGGGACTCCCCCTCTCCCATCCATTGGCCATCCGTGGCGAGCTGCGGGTGCTCGCGCTCCAGCCGATGACGGCGGACACGGTGGCGTCGCGGCCCGACATCACCGCGCTGGAAGCGGAGCTGGCGCAGGCGGACGCCGACCGCCGCCTGGGCCGGGCCAGCGCCTGGCCGGACGTCACCGCGGGCTTCCTCTACCAGCGGGAGATTGATGAGATTTCCTACCTGGGCACCCTGAGCGTGCCGCTGCCCCTCTTCGCCCGGGGAGACAGCGCCCGCGTGACAGGCGAGGCCCGCGTGCGCCGGCTCCAGTCCCTGCTGACCGCGGCCCGCTCGGAGGTGGACGTCCAGGTGGAGGCCGCCCGCGTGCAGCACCACAAGCGGGTGGAAGCCGTGACGCTCCTCGAAGCCGACGCGCTGCCCCTGCTCGCCGACAACGAATCGCTCGCCCGCCGCTCCTACGAAGCCGGAGAGATGGGGCTCGCCGAGTTCCTCCTCGTTCGCCGCGACACGCTGGAAGCGCGTGCCGCCTACCTCGACAGCCTCCTTCAGGCAGCCCTCGCCCGCGTCCAACTGGCCGTGGAGACCGGAGCCCTTCCATGAAGCCCCTCCACGCCGCACTGGCCGCCCTCCTCCTGCTCACCGCCTGCAAGCGCGAGACGCCGCACGACGAGCACGAACACGGACAGGACGAGCACGCCACCCCCGAAGGCGCCCACCATGACGACCATGGCGAGCCCCACGTCCGCATCGCCTCGGAGATGCTGCGCGACTTGCGCATCACCACCGCGCCCGTGGGCGTGCGGCCGGGCGGAGAGAGCGTCACCGTCCTGGGCGAGCTCACCTTCAGCGAGGACGCCTACGCGGAGGTGGCCACGCCCATCGCCGCCCGCGTGAGCGCCGTCTTCGTCACCACCGGCCAGGAGGTGAAGCAAGGCGAGAAGCTCGCGGACCTGCGCAGCCCCGAGCTGGGCAAGGCGCGCGCGGCGCTGCAAGCGGCCCAGGCACAAGCCCATGCCGCGCGACAGGCCGCCGAGCGCAAGCGCACGCTGGCCGATGAGCGCATCATCGCGCGCAAGGACGTGCAGGCCGCCGAGGCCGAGGCCGCCGCCGCCGAGG
>JBKGHI010000575.1:0-1265 GCA_046520405.1 Myxococcus sp. 1LA | reverse complement strand
GCCGGCACGGCGCGGAAGGCCGCCACCGCCGCCGCGTCCATCCCCGGCACCGCGCCGGGGCGGGCCAGCCTTGACGCCCTCTTCCCCCAGCGCCAGCGCCAGTGCGCACAGGTAGGCCAGCTCGGAGGCACCGAAGCAGGACAGCGCGCCCGCGCCCAGCACCAGCACCTCGCCGTTGGCCAGGTACGCTTCCACGCCGCCCACCGGGTCCACCACGAGCCGCAGCGAGCCCGCGCCCAGCGAGGCGAGGACAGGACGCAGCGCGGCGGCGAGCCGGGGCAGGCGCTCGGCCGTCACTGGCACCGCGCCCTCGGGCACGGGGTGGTTGAAGCCCGAAGGCACCGGCAGCTCGGACACCGGGGCCTGGGGCGCCGCCGCGTCGCTGGAGGACAGGGCCGCGCCCACGCCGTCCGCGCGCTGAGAGTCCTCCGTCCGGCCCAGGGCCCGCAGGGCCTCCGCGTAGAGCGTCCACCCGTCCACATCCAGCGGCTGCTCGCGCAGCAGGTGCGGCCAGATGCGGACCGCCAGGGCGACGCCTTCGGGCACCGCGGAGAGGTGCTCGGCGGACAGGCGGGTGACTTCCGGGGACAGGTGGCCCGCGTCGAAGAGGCGCGCGGCGAGCCGGGCGCCGGGAGACACGAGCTGCGCGTCCAGGTAGCCGCGGAGGATGGCCTCCAGCACGGCGGGCTCGTCGGTCAGCCGCTCGCGCAGGCGCAGCGCCTCGCCCGTGAGGCCCCGCTCCTCCGCCAGCCTCGCGCGGCGGGCCAGCCGGTCATCCGTCTCCGGCAACTGCTCGAGCTGCGCGGCGGCGTCCGCCACCATGCCCAGGGCCTCGTAGGCGTCCGCCAGCCGCTCGCGGTAGATGATGGCCGCGTCGGCGCCAGCCGCCTGCTCCAGCCGCTCCACCAGCGACACGAAGACGGCGGGCTCCTCGCCCAGGTCCACCAGCGACAGCAGGTGCCGCAGGGCGTGGAGCTGCGAGGGGTGGTCCTTCAGGGCCTGCTCGAAGGCCTCGCGCGCCTCGGGCAGTTGCTCCAGCGGGCTGAGCAGCAGCTCGCCCCGCTCCAGGTGCAGGACGGCGCGCGCCTCCGCCTCCGTCTCCTCCGCGGCGAGCTGCACCAGCGTGCGCACGCAGGCCTCGTAACGGCCCAGCTCCAGCTCCAGGGCGTGACGCTCGCGCAAGAGCGCCTTGCGCCGCGAGGGCCAGCCGTCCGCGGCCATGGCCAGGGCTTCCACCCGCGCCGGGCCCGCTGCGCATGCACCTG
>JBKGHI010000574.1:0-1286 GCA_046520405.1 Myxococcus sp. 1LA | reverse complement strand
CGGCCGGTGCCCACGGTGGCCTCGCCCGCCTTCGGCGTGCTGGACGGACAGGCGCTGGCCATGGGCCGCATCCGGGGCGCGAACGCGGCCTCGGCGGCGGTGCTGCGGGTGAGCGACGTGCCCCGGCGCGAGCACGCGGAGCCCCGGCTGACGGTGAACGCGGCGACGTCCTTCGATCCGGAGTCGGAGCTGACCGAGCCCTTCTACGCCGTGCTGTCGGAGCTGCACACGCAGGTGCGCGCCTGGGAGGAGAAGGCGCCCCAGGGCCAGACGCTGGACCCCGCGGGCATGGCCCGGCTGTGGGAGGGCGCGCTGGCGGCGTGTGAGCAGCGAGGCGCGAAGGTGACGGATGCCTTTGGCCGTCGACTGAAGCTGTCCCGGTTGCCCGTGGACCTGCTGGCCCTCACCGACCCGCGGGCGGTGGTGTCCAGCGGCACGCGGCTGCCGGAGGACGTGGAAAACTGGAACGCATGGGTTGCCCGGGAGGCGCCATGAATCGCTCGTTCTTCGCGGGGGTGGGCTGCTCCCTGGCGAGTCTGGTGGGCTTGCTGTTGGTCGTGACGCTCTTCGGCGACAACGTCCGTCGCCTGTTCGGCGCATCCGCGGAAGCGCTGGCCGGTGAGCCCGCGCCCCGGGTGGCCCGCCTCATCACTCGGGACGAGGCCTTCGGCAGCGGTGCACGGGGAGATTCGGCGCCAGCGCCAGCGGTGGAGATGGAGATGGAGATGGGCGCGGTGGTTGGCGGCGCGGACGGCCTCCGCGGCGAAAGCGCCCATGTGATGAAGAAGTCCATGGCCAGGAAGGGCGGGGGCGGCGCGGAGGCGGACGCCTCGCCCAGCCGCGCCTGGTTTCCGGAGACCTTCCTCTTCGAGCCACTGGTGGTGACGGACGCGTCCGGCGCGGCGACGGTGCCGGTGCGCGTGCCAGACCGCCTCACCCAGTGGCGGGTGCTGGCGCTGGCGCATTCGCGCTCCGGGGCCCAGTCGGGCGCGGTGACGGCCTTCACGGGCACGCTGCCCACGTACGTGGACCCGGTGCTCCCGGCCTTCCTGCGCGCGGGTGACGCGGTGCGGGTGCCGGTGCAGGTGATGAACACCACGGACGCGGCGGTGGAGGCACCCTTGAAGGTGGAGGTGCCGGGCGCCTGGTGGAGGGCGGCAGCCGACCGTGCGCGTCCCCGCGCGCGGCAGCGTGGTGGAGTACGTGACGGTGCGGGTAGCCACGCCGGGACAGGTGGCGGTGCGCGCGGCGCTGGGCGCCACCGACGCGGTGGTGCGGGACTTCCC
>JBKGHI010000573.1:0-1288 GCA_046520405.1 Myxococcus sp. 1LA | reverse complement strand
ACCGAGAGCAGGCGAAGCCATCCAGCGCGAACGTCCGGCGCAGCAGTCCCGCCCAATCCAATCGCGGCGTGCGCTCCATCGTCGCAGCCTGTGCCGGGCTCTCCTCCTCCAGTCCCGCCTCCGCCCCCGCTTGAGGGAGTCTTGCTGCTGCGTTCCCAGCTCCGGAGACTTTTCGTCCACGGGCGCCTTGTCGGGGGCCGGGCCACAGGCCACCAGCGACACGGAACACAACACCGCGCCGAAAAACTTCCGGCGCAGGAGATTGCGGGTGATGCGCATGAGCGACGATTCCCGGTGAAAGACCCGCCGGAATGGGCAGGTGGAATCACTTCAAGTCGTCTCCCTGTGTCGAGTGTGATTTAATTGCATTGGTGGATCAAGGGCAAGAGCACCGGATGCCTTCATGCGGAGTGTCTTCCGTGAAGCGACAGGCGCGGGTAGCTACGGGCTCCCCGCGCCCTCCCTTCCACCCGGTGCTACTGGATGGTGTAGGCCACCGTGCCGCTGCAAGCGGCATTGGAGTAACAGCCCGCGCGAATCTGCAGGGTGGTGGCGCTGGGCGCGACATACGTCAGGCGGGAGCCCATGCCGCCACACGCGTCGTCATTGGCGGCCACCTGCGTGGCGCCATCAAAGAGTCGCAGATAGGTATCACCGGTGTGGGACGCCCCCGCCATGCCACACGTGGCCACGGTGATGAGCTGGCCCGCGGCGATGGTGACGTCCTGGTTGACGGTGTTCTGCATGACGCTGTTGGTGTTGCTGGCGCTGAAGTTGAAACTGCCTTGGGTGGAGACAGAGCCACCAACAACGGTCCAGGCCACGCTGCCGCTGCACGCTTGGTTCCCGAAGCAGCCCGCGTTGATGACGTAGTCTCCCGTGTGGGGGGCGGTGAAGGTGATGCTGGAGCCAATCACGGACACGCCCGCGTTCAACGACAGCGGCGTGGTGCTCGTGCGGACAGGCGCGGGCGTGAAGCGCGGCGTGGCGACACGGTCCAGCCGGACGATGGCGTAGTCCAGCCCCCGGCCGTTCACGACGTCCCGCTGCCGAGCGATGATAGAATGACAGGAGAAGATGTCCGCCGTCGTCACCGTCTGCAGCCCCGTGACCGACGTGCGGTAGAAGTTGAAGACGATGCGCGTGTTCGCGCAGGTCGCCGCCGTGTCGATGCATTGCCCGGCAGTGAGGACCAGATCGTCGTCGATGAGCACACCCGAGCAGAAGGCCGGTGTCGGGTCATTCAAGAAGCGCTGGTTGGAGCAGAGATTCTCGGCGCTCTGCAGCG
>JBKGHI010000572.1:0-1294 GCA_046520405.1 Myxococcus sp. 1LA | reverse complement strand
GGGCCTGTTCGGATATTAGTTAGCCGAATAGGGAAATGGTCGGGCAACCGAGCATGTTAGCCGGGTATGGACGCGGAAAAGGCCGTGGCGGAGCGCTACCAGGCACTCCGGGACGTCATGGATGAGCGGGTGACGCGCCGCTGGGCAGGCGCCGAGGCGCTCGCGCTGGGACGAGGCGGCGTCACAGCGGTCGCCCGGGCGACGGGACTGGCGCGCATGACGGTGCGCGCGGGGCGCGACGAGGTGAGCGGGAAGAGGCCTGAAGGAGAGCTGGTGCGGGTGCGGCGCAAGGGCGCTGGGCGTCCGCCAGTGGAAGTGGCCCAGCCGGGGCTGACCGAAACCCTGGAGTCGCTGGTGGACCCGGTGACTCGGGGTGACCCGGAGTCGCCGCTGCGCTGGACGTGCAAGAGCACGAGGATGCTGGCTGCGGAGTTGGAGAAGCACGGCTACAAAGTGAGCCCACAGAAGGTGGGCGAGTTGCTCAAGAGCCAGGGCTACAGCTTGCAGGCAATCTCCAAGTCGTTGGAGGGAGAGTCGCACCCGGACCGCAACGCCCAGTTCGAGCACATCAACGCTCAGGTGCAGGAGTTCCAGGCTCGGGGACAGCCCGTCGTTTCGGTGGACACGAAGAAGAAGGAGTTGGTGGGGGAGTTCAAGAATGGAGGCCGTGAATGGCAGCCGACGGGGGCGCCGGTGCTGAGCCTGACGCATGACTTCCCGGACACGGCGGTGGGCAAGGCGATTCCCTATGGGGTGTATGACATCGGGGACAACAGCGCCTGGGTGTCGGTGGGGGTGGACCACGACACGCCCGTCTTCGCCGTCAACAGCCTCGGCGCGTGGTGGCGCAAAATGGGCCATGAGCGCTACCCCGAGGCGAAGGAACTCCTGGTGACGGCGGACTCGGGCGGCAGCAACAGCGCGCGAAGCCGGGTCTGGAAGGCCGAGTTGCAGCGGCTGGCGGACGCGACGGGGCTTTGCATCAGCGTCTGTCATTTCCCGCCCGGTACGAGCAAATGGAACAAGGTGGAGCATCGCCTCTTCAGCCACATCAGCATGAATTGGAGAGGCCGCCCCCTGGAGGACTACGAGACGGTGGTGAACCTCATCGGCACCACGACCAACACCAAGGGCCTGAAGGTGAAAGTACGGCTGGACCGGCGGCGCTACCGCACAGGAGTCAGCGTCTCTCAGGAGGCCATGCACGAACTCCACCTCGTCCGCGCGACCTTCCATGGGGACTGGAACTACGTCCTCAAGCCCCGGATGGATAATTAATTTCTGATCAAGCCCT
>JBKGHI010000571.1:0-1310 GCA_046520405.1 Myxococcus sp. 1LA | reverse complement strand
CGCGCGCCAGTCCACCTTGCCGTTGGGTGTCAGCGGCAAGGCGTCCAGCACCACCAACGCCGAAGGCACCATGTGCGCCGGGAGCCGCTGCTGGAGGAATGCACGGAGCGCCGCCGGGTCCGGTGCCGGCTGCTCCACGGAGGTGGCATAGGCCACCAACCGCTTGCTGCCAGTCTCCTCCTCGCGAGCAACGACGACGGCGTCCTGGACTTCGGGGTGCTCGCGCAGCACCGCCGCCACTTCCCCGGGCTCCACCCGGTAGCCTCTCACCTTCACCTGGAAGTCCGTGCGCCCGATGAACTCCAGCCGCCCGTCCTCCAGCCACCTCACCTTGTCCCCCGTCCGGTACAGCCTCGCCCCCTCCTCCCCGCTGTACGGGTCCGGCACGTACCGCTCCGCCGTCAACTCAGGCCGCCCCAGGTACCCTCTCGTCACCTGCGCGCCCCCCGCGTACAACTCTCCCGCCACCCCCACCGGCACTGGCCTCAGGCTCCCGTCCAGCACGTACGCCCGCGTGTTTCCCAGCGGCCTCCCCAGCGCCACCGTCCCCGGTGACGTCACCCGGCGCGGCAACTCCACTCGCCCCGCCAGCACCCCCACCGTCGCCTCCGTCGGGCCGTAGTGGTTGTACACCTCGCACTCCGGCGCCAGCGCGTGCACCCTCTCCACCAGGCTCCACGACGCCGCCTCTCCTCCCAGCACCAGCCGCTTCCTCGGCACCACCCGCACCGGCTCCGCCGCGCTCAGCAGCGCCGCGAAGTGCGACGGCACCACCTTCGTGCACTCCACGCCGTGCTTCTCGAAGTACTCCGCCACCCCGGAAGGGCTGCTCGCCCGCTCTTGCGTCAGCACGTGCAGCTCGCCTCCCACGCTCAGCGCCGGAAACAGCACCGTGTTTCCCAAATCCGCCGCCAGCGTCGACACCAGCGCGAAGCTGCGGCACTCCTCCAACCCCAGCCGCTCTATCGCCGCCTGCACGTAGTTGCTCAACTGCCCGTGCGTCACCCCCACCCCCTTCGGACGCCCCGTGCTTCCCGACGTGAAAAGCACGTACGCCAACTGCTCCGGGTGCACCTCACCGGCCACGCCCGTTGTCGGCTGCCCCTCAAGCGCCTCTGACTCCACCAATACCCGGCGCGCCTTCGTCCCCTCGAATACCGCCGCGTGCCTCGCCTCCGTCACCACCACCCGCGCGCCCACCTCTTCCACCAGCGCCCTCAGCCTCGGCTCCGGCTGCGTCGTGTCCAACGGCACATAGGCGCCTCCTGACTTCAGGATGCCCAGCATCGCCGCCACCCACTCCACGCCTC
>JBKGHI010000570.1:0-1314 GCA_046520405.1 Myxococcus sp. 1LA | reverse complement strand
GCCTCGCCCGCGACGGCCGGCTTGCCCAGCATCGGACGGCCGCCTCCAGCGGGATGCCCAGCGCCTGCGCGAACGCGGCCTGCAGCTCCAGCGGCGGGGCCTCGCTCGGGGCGCCCGCGCGCTCCAGCGACACCTCGCCGGAGTCCTTGCTGAAGGCGTACTGCGGACGGCGGCCCGCGTCGATGCGGCGCTGGTTGTCCTCCAGCAGCGCGGTGAGCACCGCCTCCACCGTCGTGTCCTCGGCGCACAGCTCCTTGGCCCGGGCGCGCTCGATGATCTGCTCCGTACGCAGCCCGATGTCCGACTCGCTGAGGATTTCGAACACCACCTCGGGCAGCGGCGGGAAGCGCTTGCGGCGTCCGCCACGCTCCTCGTCCTCGTCCCGGCGGCGCTTGCGGTCGCTGCCACGGCCCGCGACCCGCACGTTGTCCGTGCGCGGCTCCGGGTGACGCTCCGCCGGCCGCAGCGGCGGCAGGTCCTCTTCAGGATGCGGCTCGACCACGCCAGTCTGAGCCAGTGCCTCGACGTCCTCGGGAATCGACCAGTCGACCAGCGCGAAGGTGTCCTTCGCCGTAACAAGCACCTTGCGATCCCGCGTGCGGCGCGCCATGGCTGCGAGGCGCGACAGCATCGTCACCTCAGGCGTCTTGCCCACGTGGGAGAGCAGGCTCTGCTGGATGGACTTCTCGGTAATTTCAAGGAAGTGGAGGGGACGACCTTCGCTCTCCAGGATGCGGAGCGCGGCCTCGTAGAATGTCATCGAGTATTCCCCAGGAATTCCGAACGGTTACAAAAATGTAGGTCCGTATAGGCGGCGGATGCTAGCCATCGCTAAACTGGCTTGTCAACGAACGCAAGATGACCCGCATACGCATCGGACAGCGCTGGAAACGCGAACCCGCGGCTTCCCCGCTCGATTCCATCGCACTGGAATTGGACGGGGTGGACCTTCTGTCCGGGGCCGTGGAGGAGTCTCTAGCAGAAGTCGTCCCTTCCCTGGTGCGCTCAGTTGCGGCGCTCGCGGGAGGGCGGCAAAAACTGGCCCAGGTCTCCCTACCCGAAGCCCACCTGGAGCTGGTGCTCCGGCGCATGGGGTCGGAGGTGGAGCTCCTGGTGGCCAACCTCTCGAGACCCGCCCGGCTGATGCGCCCCCCCGTCCGGGTGGAGCTGGAAGAGCTGGTGGAGGCCGTCCGTGAAGCCGGCGAGCGGTTCCTCGCCGACGTCACCCGGGCGGGGCCCAAGGCGCTGGCCACCAGCCTGGGGCAGGCGCTCAAGGAGCCGTTGAAGGGCCTGAACCGGCCCTCCCGCCCCCCC
>JBKGHI010000056.1:0-40042 GCA_046520405.1 Myxococcus sp. 1LA | reverse complement strand
CCGCGCTCGCGGTGGCGGCGATGCTGGCGGCCAGCTTCCGGGACACCAGCGCCTTCGCGCGCATCATGGGCCAGCCGGGCGGCCTGAAGGCGCCGGCCATGTGGGAGCTGCCTGGCGGGCGCGACCGCGGGCTGGGAATCCCCACCGAGCACTTCCTCCCCATCCGGGCGCAGGCGCGGCTGGAGGAGCGCGGCATCCTGGGGCTGGGCAGCGGGCGCAACGCGGACGCGGTGCTGCTGTCCGCCGCGCCCATGGTGTTCGGCGGAGGCTACGCGGTGCCGCTGCCGGCGCAGCTCCTCACCGGCCGCATCGTGCGCTTCGCCACCTGGGTGAGGGATCAGCTCCCCGCGGGCACCGGCGGCGACGACGTGGACGCCATCTTCTCGCAGGCCGCGGAGGTGTTCCTCTTCCGGGGCGCCGCGGAGAACGGGCAACTGCGCGGCGAGCTGGTGGCCACGGACAACGGCCGCGGCGTGCACGTCACCGCCACCGTCCGACCGGAGCACGCGGGCACGCGCTTCCAGCTCGCCTTCACCCTGCCGCTGCGCGGCTGAGCGTCAGTCCTTCTTGAAGCGCAGCACGTAGCCTTCGAGGAACACCGTGGGCAGGTCCAGGTCGCCCTCGGGCACGCGCTCGTAGCCGCGCCGCAGGTACATGCGCCCCACGCCCTCCGCGCCCCGGCGGACGTGGAGGCACACGGCGTCCACGCCCCACTGGCGGGCCAGGGCCTCGGCGGCGTCCATGAGGGGCTTGGCCAGGCCCTGACCGTGGTGGCTCACGGCGGTGGCCAGGCCGCGCAGGTCCGCGGCGTTGGGCAGCCACGCCTCGGAGCCGGGCGCGCCGGGCTTGAAGAGCGCCACGGTGCCCACCACCTGCCCGTCCACCTCGGCCACCAGCACGGTGGCCACCTTGCGCCGGGACGCCACGTCCCGCAGCTCGCGCTTGCGCTCGTCGCCATAGACGACGTCCGGAAGCTTCTTCGAGTACTGGGTGAGGAAGGCCTCCACCAACAACTCCCCCACCACCGCGTCATCCTCGGGCCGTGCCTCGCGAACGAGGGCCCGCTCCACGACATGCCGGGTGTCCATGGCCCGGCACTCTACGACTGGCCGCGCGCCCGCGCGATTTCAGCCCGGCCAGCTCCGCTCATGTCTGCGTGCAGGCGGACACTGCGCCCGTGTCACCACGCGCCCAGGGTGCCCATCAGGTTGCCCGTCTTCGCGTCGAAGACATCCAACCACACCCAATGCGGAACGTAGACGCGCCCACCGTACTGCCGGATTCGGGATGCGCCCGAGCCGCTCTTCGAGTTGGGGATGGGGACGTCCCACCCCACGCGCCCCGTCCGCAGGTCCCTGCGAATGAGCTGCTCTCCGCCTTCCTTCAACGCGTAGACCATGAAGAGCGCGTCCTCGGAGAATTCGATGACGTCCACCGTGGACTCCTTCACGTTCCGGGGGTCCATGTCCGCGACGTTCTCCGTCCAGAGCGCGGCCTTCTCGCCCCGCCGGAACACCGACACCATGGGCACCCGGCTCCCGGGGCTCCGCTCCCCCAGCGCGACGTCCAGGTCCTCGAGCTTGTAGACGTGCTCCGCGCGGAAGCCAGGGACGGCGGGGAGGTTGCGCGGGCGCTCACACGGGACGTCGCTCTTCCTGAACACCGGCAGGAAACAGGAGCGGTGGTTCCATCTGGCCAGCGCGCAGGCAGCCGGCGGCTCGATGGCGGGCCGGGCCGTCGCCGTCTTCGTGTTGAACAGGAGGTTCTGCCCATCCACCACCTCGACCCAGACGGACTCGGTGTCACCCTTCGGGATGCAGAGCCTGCCAGGCTTGTCCGAGAGCGCCACCCGCCCGAGCGCCTTGCCTGTCCCAGGCTCGAGCAGGTGCACCGCGCCCGGCTCACTCATCACCAGGCGGCCGCCCTGGTGAACGACGTGCACCGTGCCGGACAAGTCCGAGGCCGTCCCCTCCAGGTCCGCCTCCCAGAGCAGGTCGAACGATTTCCCATCGAACGCGGCGACCTGGTTGCGCGTCTCCGTCTGCCCGGCAACGGAGCTGTGGCGACGGATACGGCCGATGAGGTCGTCCGCTCCATCGCCGTTGAGGTCCACGGCGAGGGGAACACCCTGGGCGTCCCATTGGAACTTCGGCTTCTCCACCACGGGAGGCGCCGCGACGACGGGAGACGGCGCCGGCGCCCTGGGGATGGGCCCGCGGGTGGGCACGTCGTCGGCCCGGAAGGAGAGGAAGGCCACGGCCGCGCTGGTGAAACAGAGCGCGAAGATGCCTCCCATCACCAGGGCCGCCGAGTTCCGCCCCGTCCCCGTCAGGACCGGCTCCTGGTACTCGGGACGCGGCGCCTTCTCGCCCTGCGTGTCGATGGAGGCATTGCAGTAGCCACACGTGTAGAGCACCCGGCCTTCCTCGAGGACGATGGGCGCGTGGCAGCGAGGGCAACGAGGCGATACCGGGCGGGAACGAGCCATGCCGGTTTCTACCACCCTGCCCTGCACAGCGACGTCAGAGATAGTTGCCGATGAACCACGGCAACTGCTCGCCCAGCTTCTGCAAGAGCCCGCGCCGCCTCCACCCGCTCCAGTGGATTTCTCGAGAGTGGCTTAAATCTTTCTCAAAAGATGCGGCGAGCTGCGCCGCCAGCGCCGGGTCCTCCACCACCACCGAGCACTCCTCCAGCGTCGTCAACGCCAGCGGGTCCATGTTGGTGGAGCCCACGACGGACAGGGAGTCATCCACGAGCATCGTCTTGGAGTGCATCATCGACAGCTCGTACTCCCAGATGCGCACGCCGCCCTCCAACAAGCGCGCGTAGGCCGCCCGCTGCGCCGCGTGCACGGGCGCGACGTCGTGGTGCCGCCCGGGCACAATCACCCGCACGTCCACGCCCTGCTTCACCTTCTCCAACAGCATGTCACTGATGGCGTCGGAGGGAATGAAGTAGGAGTTCGCAATCCAGAGCCGCTCCTTCGCCGCCGCGATGGTGAGCAGCGTCATCCGCCGCGCGTCCGACAGGAAGCGGTTGTCCGTGCTGGCCACGAAGCCCGCGCGCGCGTCCCCCGCGTAGCGCGGCTCCGGGAAGTCCGTGGCCGGCAGGAAGTCCCCGCCCGCCTCCTGCCAGTTCTGCGCGAAGGCGACCTGCATCTCCCGCACGGCCGGGCCCACCACGCGGATGTTCATGTCGCGCCAAGAGTCCGCGCTCTGGGCATTGCCCATCCAGCTCTTCCAGATGCCCCAGCCGCCGGTGATGCCCACCTCGCCATCCCGAACCACCAGCTTCCGGTGGCTTCGCGCCCGGAGGCGGACCGCATCCAGGGCCACGAAGTCGCCTTGGATGGGCCGGAAGTAGCGCGCGTCACAGCCACTGGCCGCCAGCGCGGGAATCACCGCCTCGAAGTTGACGCTGCCCAGCGGGTCCACGAGCACGCGGCACGCCACCCCGGGCCGCCGCGCCGCCAGCGCCCGCACCAGCCGGTCCGACGGCTCACCGGGCCGCCAGATGTAGCTGGTGATGTGGATGCTGGTGCGCGCCGCGAGAATCTCCTCCTCGATGGCGTCGAAGATGAAGCCGTTCTCCACCAACTCCACGCGGTGCCCCGGCACCAGCGCCACGCCCAGCGACTGGAAGAACGCGAGCGAGCGCGCCTCCGGGCTGCTTCCCGGCAATGAGCGCAGGCGCAGGTCATGCCGGTGATTGGGAGCGGGGCACCCAGCGGCAATCAACACCACGGGCACGAGCCATGCGAGCTTCACCGCCGGAAGCTAAGCGCCCCTGGCCCGCAGCGCACCTGTCGATGTCTCACGGAAGACACCCCGAGACACGCAGGTGGCACATCTCCACCGTGAGGCTGGAAGCCCCCGCCCCGCGTGCGCACCTTCGGGACACACCGCGTGTCGCCCATGCCCAACGTGCCTTCTCACCGACGCTCCACCCTCGCGTGCACGCTGCTGCTGGGCTGCCTGCTGCCCACCGTGAGTCACGCGGTCGCCGCGGACGCTCCGCTGCGCGACGACACCCCACCTTCCCAGCCGCGCTCCAGGTACTTCGACACGCCCGCGGGCACGGCGCCGGAACGGGCGGCCGTGCCCACGTACATCGAACCGGAGGACGTGCCCCTCCCCACCGGGGCCGCCGTGGCGCACGGCGCGCTCGCGTTGCTTCCCGTGGCCGGTGTCTGGGGCGCAGCCGCGTGGGCGGCGACACGCGCGTGGGCGCCACCGCCGCCCAGACGGCGGCGGGAATGCTCCTGGGCGCCATGCCCTCGCGGCTCCTCTTCTTCCGCCCCGCCGCGCCCAGCCCGGAGCGGTGGATGGAGCTGGAGACGGTGGCCTTCGGCGGCGGCTTCGTGCTGACACCACCGCTCACCGCGCTCGGGACGTGGGGCCTGGGCGAGCTGGCCTTCGGCAGGAGTCACCACCCGGGGCGCGCCTACCTGGGCGCGCTCGGCGGCGCGGCGGTGGGCACGCTGCTGGGCGTCATCGTCCACGAAGCCCTGGTGAAGCTGTCCAAGCCCAGCGCCCGCTTGAAGAGCGGCCGTCAGCTCATCGCCCTGGGATTCATCGGCGTGGGCGCCACGTTGGGCTATCAATGGGCAGGCGGCGGACCTCGCCCAGACGGGCACACGCGATAGTTCCGCTGCGTCTGTTTCACACAGACGCGATGTGCACCGCTCAAGCCCTCGCAGTCTCAGACGCAGTGCGTGTGACACGCGGCGCATTGTGATTGTCAGACCGGGGCTCCACACTCCGCCGCGCTGTATGGACACCGCAACTGGAGAGACCGCAATGACTGCTCGCAAGCACCTCCGAATCGCCGTCGTCCTCACCGCCGCCGCCGCCGTGCTGGGCCTGGGAATTACGATGACGCCCGCCACGGCCGTCGCCGACGACTGCCAACCGCCCTGCTGGAAGCACCCCATCACCGGGGAGCTGATTTGCGGCACCCCGTGTCCGTAATCCACGGACACGGACACTGACGCTGAAAACACCAGGGGCCTCCTGCCGCACCGCGCGGAGGAGGCCCCGTTTCATTCCCAGCCCGGCGCGGAACGTCAGTCCGTCCGCATGGCCTCCACCGGGTCCAGCTTCGCGGCGCGCGCGGCCGGGTAGATGCCGAACAGCAGGCCCACGCCGCTGCTCATGCCCAGGGACAGCGCCACCGCCCAGGCCGGCACCTGCGCGGGCAGGCCCACCATCCACTTCGCGAGCTGCGCCAGGCCCATGCCCATGCCCACGCCCAGCGCGCCGCCCACCAGCGACAGCACCACCGCCTCGATGGCGAACTGCGCCAGGATGCGCCGCTTCTTCGCGCCCAGCGCCTTGCGGATGCCAATCTCCCGCGTGCGCTCCGTCACGGCCACCAGCATGATGTTCAGGATGCCGATGCCGCCCACCAGCAGCGACAGCATGCACACGCCGAAGCTGGCCGCGGAAATCACCTTCGAGATGTTGTTGAACATCTCCGTGGCGCTCTCGTTGGAGAACACGAAGAAGTCATCCGGCTCCGTGGGCTTCAGGTTGTGGCGCCGCCGCATCAGCAGCGTCACCTCGTCCTGCGCGCGCTGAAGCAGCTCCGCCGACTGGGCCTGGATGCTCACCCGGTAGTCGCGCACGCCAAACAGCGTCTTGTAGACGGACAGCGGCATCATCACCTGGTTGTCCTGGCTGCCTCCGCCCAGGAAGCCACCCCGGCGCTTCAGGGTGCCAATCACCTGGAAGCTGCGGCCCAGGATGCGGATGTTCTGCCCCAGGGGCTCCACGCCCGGGAACAGCGTGTCCGCCAGGTCCTGGCCAATCACCGCCACCCGGCGGCCATCCAGGTACTCCGCGTCCGTGAAGGGCCGCCCGAACTCCACCATCACCGAGTTCGTCTGGAAGTACTCTGGCGTGCCGGCCCAGACCACCACGTTGGCGCGCGACTCGCGCTGCGGCGTGGACACCTTCTGTCCACCCTTCGAGTCCTCCGCCGCCGCCCTCAGCACCGAGGGCTGCAGCCGGATGGCGTCCAAATCCCCTTCATTCAACCGGGGCCGCCGCGCCAGCTCCGCAAGTGAAAGCCCTCCACCAAAGGGTAGCCGCTGCACCTGGAAGCAGTCGGAGCCCAGCTCGGACATGCTCTCGTTCACCTGGATGCGCAGGCCCTCGATGAGCCCCATCATCGACACCACCGTCGTGGCGCCGATGACGATGCCCAGCAGCGTCAGGAAGGAGCGCAGCAGGTTGGAACGGAACGTTCCAAACGCCAGCCGCAGGGTGTCCCAGATTGCCATCATCGCCGCCGTCTCCCGTCCGTCACTCGTGGCGAAGCGCTTCCACCGGGTCCAGGTTCGCCGCGCGCGCCGCCGGCCAGATGCCGAACAGCAGGCCCACCATGGCCGCGAACCCCACGCCCGCCACCACCGTCAGCGGCTCCACCGCCGCCGCCAGGGGCGTAATCAATGACACGATGCGCGCCAGCCCCAGGCCCACCACCGTCCCCAGGGTGCCGCCCAGCGCTGACACGCACGAGGCCTCCATCAGGAACTGGAGGATGATGGTGCGCTTGCGCGCCCCCAGCGCCCGCCGCACGCCAATCTCCCGCGTCCGCTCGCGCACCGACACCAGCATGATGTTCATGATGCCGATGCCGCCCACCAGCAGCGTGATGAGGCCCACGCCCGTGGCCGCGCCGTAGAGCGCGCCGGTGAGCTGCGAATACATGTTGGCCAGTTGGTCCGGCCGGTTGATGGCGAAGTCGTCCGGCAGCCCCGGCGGCGTGTTGCGCTCCCGGCGCAGCACCGCGGTGAGCTTGTCCACCACCGCGGGCGCGTGCTCCGGCGACGTGACGGCCACCGCGATGTTGGGCGAGCGCTTCTTGCCGTAGTGCGCCAGGAAGGTGCGGAAGGGCACCATCACCACCAGGTCCTGATTCTCCCCCAGGATGGTGCCCTTGGCCTCCAGCGTCCCCACCACGCGGAAGGGCTTGCCCTCCAGCAGGATGCGCTGCCCCACCGGGTTCAGCCCGGGGAAGAGCGAGCGCACCAGCTCCGCGCCGATGACGGCCACCTGCGCCCGGTTGTCCACGTCCGCGTGGGTGAGGAAGCGCCCCCGCTCCAGGGAGAACGAGCTCACCGTGGAGTAGTCCGGCGTGGTGCCCACCAGCATCACCGCGCCGATTTTGCGGTCCAGGAAGCGGCCCTCCACGCGCTCGAAGAAGAGCGGCGCGGCGGCCAGCACGTGCTCGGACGCGTTGAGGATGGGCGCCACCAGGTCCGCGGACAGGTCCTTGCGGTTGCGGTACGACCACCAGTCGCCATTCAGCGTCCAGGGGAACTTCGAGATTTGGAGCGTGTTGGCGCCAATGCTCGAAAGCTGGTCCTCGAAGGAGCGGTTGATGCCCTGGATGATGCCGACGATGGCCAGCAGCGTGCACACACCCACGCCAATGCCCACCGTCGTCAGCACCGTCCTCAGGCGGTTGGAACGGAGCGAGAACAGCGCGATGCGCGCCCCCTCCCACACATCGACCCGGATGCTCACGTCAGTTTCTCTCCGCTGCGGTGCACGTCGCGCTGGTGGATACGGGCGCCGGAACGGGTGATTGCACGCGACATTCCCTCGGTGCAAATCCAGCGTGCTGGAAATCCGCATGGGACTCGCAGCGAAGCCGACCGGGCCCGGCGGTGTAGGTGTCCCACCGCTGGGACGCCTCCGGTGACGGCCGGCGCCCGGCATGCGCCCGTGCGGTCGCCACCTGGGCTTCCGCCGTGGGTCCGCGGGAGCTGAACGGGACGCCGCGTCAGGTCCGCGGCACGGCGCCCCACCCCACCAGGACTACGGGACGACCGTCACGGAATCGCCCTGGATGTGGACGTTCAGGATGGCCTCGTTGGGGAGCACGTCCGCTTCCTCGATGATGTCCTGCTCGTCCACGCCCACGCGCAGGGAGTACGTGCCGTCCGTCAGGTCGGTGATGTCAATCCACTGGCAGGGGATGTCGGCGACGTAGATGTCCGTCCACCCGGCGGAGATGCTCATCCGGTCCGACAGGAGCTGGAAGGGCGCCGCGTCATCACACTGGCGCTGGTAGTCGACCAGGTAGAAGCCCTGCTTGCGGCCCTCCACGACCTCGTTGCCCTGCGCGTCCCGCAGCGCGTACTGGGCGAAGTGGGTGAGGTGGTCATGGCCGTGGCACTCGTCCCAGACGTAGAGGTCCGGCCGCTCGTCCCAGCCAGGCACCACGGCCGCCGCCGAGCCCAGGTTCTGGATGGAGGTGCTGAAGCGCAAGAGGCGCCGCTCACCGGGAGCGGCCACGCAGCCCTCCAGCATCTCGCAGGAGTCCGCGGCGAAGGTGCGGCGCTCCACATACAGCGTGCGAGCCAGCACGGTCGCGTCCACCGCGAGGTCCGGCATGCCGTGCTCGGGGTCCAGCGTCAGGCCACAGCCCGCCACCTGCGGCAGGTACGGCGGGTTCGTCGGCGCCGCGGGCACCTGGCCTCCACCGAAGATGACGACCCGGCCCCCCGGCCCTTCGACGAGCCCTGGTGAAGGCGCAATGCCCGCCACCAGGTCATCGAAGCGGTCGCCGTTCAGGTCTCCCGGCGCGATGACGGTGTAGCGGTGGAAGCCTTCGTACCCCTGCGGCAGGGCGTCCGCCCGCGGCCAGGACCACACAGGGTTCAGCTCCGAGGACACCCCCTCCGCCGGCGAGTAGAAGTACAGCCGCCCCTCGGAGCCCGCGACGAAGTCCTGGCGCTGCCCATCCCCGTCCACGTCCCCCACCGCGGTGATGACTGAACCGAAGTTCGCGAAGACGGGGTCGCCCATGGCGGTCCACGTGGGGGCGGAGGCATAACCGCCGCCCGCCTCCGACAGGTGGAGCCGCACCGTGCCACCGCCCGGCCCCGTGAAGCGCTCTGGCGCCCCGTCCCCATTCACGTCCGGGAAGAGGCTCAACGTCGGGCTCTCCACCGTCCAGAAGGGCTGCGCCGCGAGCCCGCCGTCACACGGCCCGGGGCTGCCGTCCTTGCAGCCAGGGACCAGCGAATAGACCTCTGCCATCGAATCCAGCAGCAGGAGGTCCTGCGCGCCGTCTCCGTCCACGTCGCCCGCGTTGCGGACCGAACCGGCGTAGCGCGGCTGCGTGCGCTCCACCAGGGTGAAGGGGCCTCCCGGCGCGCCGGGCGTGGCCCGGAAGACGGACACCTCCAGTGCCCTCACGCTGACCACGTCATCCAGGCCGTCGCCGTTGACGTCCGCGAAGACGGCGTTGTTGTACACACCGCCGCCGGGCACCACGAACGCGGGCTCGGTGAAGACGCTGGCCAGGTCCGCCTGGCCCTTGAAGACGAGCGCGCCGTACTGGCCGGAGACGAGCACGTCCGCGAAGCCGTCCCCGTCCACGTCACCGGTGGACACCGTCATCCGGTTGCCATTGGTGCGCGAGTTCGCGTTGCGCCAGTCCATCACCGTCGTCACGCCCTGCGTGGAGAAGTACGGCGCCTCGCCCGCGAAGAGCGACACCCGGCCGGGGTCTCTCGTGAGTCCGAGGCACGGGGGCGCGGCGACGACCAGGTCCTTCTGGCCATCGCCATTCACATCGCCCAGCGCGATGGAACGGCCGAAGCAGCCGGTGGCGTGGGCGGGGTCGTGCTCCACCTGCCAGAGCGGCACTTCGGAGAGGAACGTGCCGCCGTCACTGGAGCCCGCGTCGGGCTCGCCCGCATCAGGGACACCTGCATCGAGCAGGCCTCCGTCGGCGCTCCGGCGTCGGGCTGCCCGGCATCCGGCACGCCCGAATCGGGTTCCCCCGGCTCCACGGGGTCATCACAGGCACAGAGTGAAACAGCCAGCAGCGAGGTCAGGGCGAAAGCGCGAATGCGTTGCATGGGGTGTTGTCCGGGAAACGCGTCGCGGGCCGGTCGCTCGCGACGCCTGGGATTGGACGTCCGCAGCGTAGACCGTTCGTTTCACGGAAAGCGAAGCGCTTGCCTGGTGAACGGCATCTCCCGGCGGCGGGCGCCTCGCGACACCGGAACGGCCGCAATCTTGCCGCCGCACGGGAACGCATGGAGCCTCCATGAGGCTTTTCCGGTGGCCGTCCCATCGGAGCATCCCCACCTTCCCCCTGGCGCCCGACGACCCGGGAGCCGCCGCGACACATGGCCCCGTCCGCCGCGCCCACCACCGCCGATGCGCCCGTCTTCCCGGCGTTCACCCGCTCGCAGAAGGTCTTCACGATGCTGGGCGCGGTGCTGGGGCTGCTGCTCGCCGCGCTGGACCAGACGATTGTCGCCACCGCGGGCCCGGCCATCCAGGCGGACCTGCGCATCCCCGCTTCGCTCTACCCGTGGCTCACCACGTCGTACTTCGTCGCGTCGACGATGATGGTGCCCGTGTGGGGCAAGCTGTCGGACCTGCTGGGCCGGCGCGCGGTGTTGGCCGCGGGCATCCTCGTCTTCCTCGCGGGCAGCTTCCTGTGCGGCGCGGCGCGCTCCACGGTGGCGCTCATCCTCTTCCGCGCCGTGCAGGGCCTGGGCAGCGCGGCGCTGTTCACCGCCGCGCTGGCGGTGGTGGCGGACCTCTTCGAGCCACGCGAGCGCGGCAAGTACCAGGGCCTGTTCGGCGCCATGTTCGGCCTGTCCAGCGTGGTGGGGCCGCTGGCCGGGGGCTTCATCACCGACCACCTGGGCTGGCACTGGGTGTTCTTCATCAACCTGCCCGTGGGCGCGGTGGCGCTGGCGCTGGTGCTGCTGCGCATGCCACGGCTGAAGCCCCACCGGGATTCCCGGGGGGGACTGGACCTGACGGGGGCATTCGCGCTCGCGGTGGCGCTGGTGCCCCTGCTGTTGGGGCTCAGCCTGGGACAGAACGACGGTGGCCCGTGGGCCTGGACGTCGTGGCGCATCCTGGGCCTGTTCGCGCTGTCAGCGGTGGGACTGGTGGCCTTCATCCAGGCGGAGCGGCGCGCGGCCGAGCCCCTGCTCGACTTGGAGCTGTTCCGCCTGCGCGCCTTCAGCGCGGGCAACGCGGCGGTGTTCATCGTCGGCGCGGCGTTCCTTTCGGGCGTCGTCTTCCTGCCCCTGTTCATGGTGAACGTGGTGGGGCTGTCGGCGACGCGCTCCGGGTTGACCATCATGCCGCTGACGCTGGGCGTGGTGGCGGGGAACGTGCTGAGCGGGCAGCTCGTGTCGCGGGTGGGCCGCTACAAGGCGCTGCTGCTGGGCTCGCTGGTGTTGCTGATGGCGGGCTTCGCCGTCATGGCCTTCACGCTGACGCCGGACTCCACCCAGGCGGAGGTGACGGCGAAGATGGTGCTGGTGGGCTTGGGATTGGGGCCGTCGATTCCGCTCTACACCATGGCCATCCAGAACGCGGTGCCGCCGGACCAGATTGGCGTGGGCACGGCGGCGGCCACCTTCTTCCGGCAACTGGGGATGACGCTGGGCGTGGCGCTGCTGGGGACGGTGTTCGCGTCCACGCTGTCCTCGGAGCTGGAGGCGCGCATGGCCCAGGCCACCGCCGGGCTCCCCGCGTCCGTGAAGGCCGAGCTGACCCGCGCCGCGCCCGGCGTGAGCGGCGAAGGCAGTCCCACCGGACAGGCGTTCCGCGCGGACGCGGTGAAGGCGCGGATGCGTGAGGAGTTCGACGCCGAGCGACGCCGCATGGACGTGGGTGCCCGGGCGAAGGTGGACGCGGAGGAGCAACAGGCGCTGGCGGCGGTGGACGCGGCGGACCGGGCGCTGAAGACGGCGTTCACTCGCGGAGTGTCCGCCGTGTACCACGTGGCCCTGTTCATCGCCCTGGCGGCGCTGCTGGTGACGCTGTTCCTGCCGGAGCAGAACCTGCGACGGAGGCACCGGCAGGTCTCGTCACGCGCCAACGTCCCGGAGCCGTAGAGTCGCCTCATGACCCACGACGCGGACCAGCCACCCGCCCTCACGGACGCGGAGGCCGCCGAGCGCCTTCACGCGCGGTTTCCCTCGCTCGCGAAGGCGCGAATCATCCGCCTGGGCGAGGGCATGGACCATCAGGCCTTCGAGGTGGATGGGCGCTATGTCTTCCGCTTCCCCAGGAGCGACGAGGCCGCCGGACACCTGGAATGGGAAGCGCGTTTGACGGCGTGGCTGGCACCCCGGCTGCCCCTGCCGATTCCCGTCTACCGATTCCTCGCCCCATCCACCGCGGACATCGTGGTGGGCTTTGGAGGCTACGAGAAGCTTCCGGGGATGCCCGCGCTCCTCGTCGAGCCCGCGCGGCTCGACCTGTCGGACCTCGGCCGCCGGCTCGGCGCCTTCTTGGCGACGCTCCATGCGCTCGACACGGCTGAAGCGGATGCGCTCGGTGTGCCAGGGGACGACGACCCGGAGCTCGAAGCGTGGTCCGCCGCCGCGCTGGAGGACCTGCACCTCGCCGTCGAACACGGGCATGTCGAGCCGCACCGGGCGGCGGACTGGGAGCGGCGGCTCACGGTGCGTCCCACGGGGGGACGCGGCCTGCCCCGGCTGCTCCACGGTGACTTCGCCGCGGAGCATGTCCTGGTCAATGCGCACGGTGTCCCCACGGGCGTCATCGACTGGAGTGATGCGTGCGTCGGAGACCCCGCCAGGGATTTGGCCGGGCTGCTCCACTGGGGCGGAGCACCCATGCTGGCCTCCGCGCTGGAGACGTATGGCGCGGTGAGTCCCGCCGTCCTCACGCGGGCACGCTGGTTCGCCGCCTGCCGCGCGGTGGCGGACGTCACCTTCGGTCAGACACAGGGACGGACGGAGTACATCGCCGCCGGGCAGCGGGCGCTCACCCGTCTTGAGGAACACCCGCGCTTCGGCGCGTGACGTCCGCGGCTCAGGGACCGCTGCACCGGACCTGGATGGGGTGGCTCTCCAGCACCACGCACTCGCCGCTGCTGCACTTGAACAACTCACAGATTTCCGGGGACTGGACGCAGCGGACCTCGGGACCCGCCCCCAGGTTGAACGAGGCGCAGGAGAGGCCCTCGGGGCATTGCTTCTGCTCCCCGGTGCACGGCGGGCCCAGCACCTGCCCCTCCTTCAGCGACAGCCTGGACTCGGCCTCCGGGGGCGCCTCACCCTCCGCGCCACGACAGCCCGCCAGGATGAAGGCGGCGATGACCCACTTCAGCCCCGGAACACGCTTGCCCTGCTTCATCATGAATGTCCTCCCAACGGCGATTGAGCAGGCGCCAAGCAAGACATACGCCACGAGGAGCGGAGGCAAGCCCACGCGACGCAACCCCTCGGACGCCCCGAAAGGACCTGCCAGCAGACGTGCCTCAAGCCCGCACAGGGCGCCCCAGCGCCCCTTGGAAATCCGGCAGCCCCTCTGGGCCACCCTCAGTTTCCCAAGGCCCTCATCTACACGGGAGTGGCCTCAAAGATCCGCGAACACGTCGACGACTGCTTGAGCGAGCAACGCCCGTTCATCCTGTTCGAGGCCTTCCGCATAAGCGATGACGTCCTGCACACCCTCTGCATCAGGGCTCCAGAACAAGCGCTGCAACTTGCCACGAAGGACATGCCCTTCATCACCAGCCCGCTCCAGTGATGCGCGCACTTCAGCCAGCCCCACGAGCTTGACGTAGGCGAAGATGTCGAAGCAGTCCTTGTGAACCGTGGGCCGCTGCTCCAACTTCGCGCGGACCTTCATGGAGAGGAATCCAACCGCATCCGGCAATCGGATGCGCAGCGGGGTATCTCCAATGGTCAGAGACACAGGCTGACTTCCGCGCAGCGCCAGCCTCGCGTCGGGCAGCGGCGTCATGCCAGTGGGGAGTTGCGCCTGATCAACCCCCGCGGGTGCGAACAGGTCGAGGTGCATCCATCCGCCCGGGAGGGACTTCGACCATCGGAACACCCGCGTCCGTTCGTATCCCCGAAGCTTCAACACCTCGGGGAGGCGTTCAGCCGCCAGTTCGGTGCCGTCCATGTCGAACAGCAAATCGGGCTCATGGGAAAAGCCGCGCTCAATCACGACTCCGGTGTCCGTCGTGACAGCGATGACGCCCGTTCCGCCCTGGCGCAGTGACTCCACGGCGAGCACCTGCCCTCCGATGAGCACGACGCTCCAGGACAAATCTCCCAACTGGAGCAGGAGTTCACCCAGTTCCCGCAGAATCTCCTCGAACCGCTGCTCCTCCGTCATGGCGCTTCCTCCGGAATGGGAAGTGCCTGAGCGAACCTTTGGACCAGTTCATCCGCCTGCTCCTTGCCTCTACCTCCGCTCCGATGGAAGTCCACGGCCAGCTGAGGCAGCGCGACTCCAGGCCCATGAGGAAGACCCCGTTGCGCGAAGAAGATGCCCCCTGCGTCTGTTTCGGCGGAAGGCTCCGCACGGAGCACCCAGAAATTGTGCGGCGTCATGCGGCGCAGCCCGAAGGCGCTGATGGCCGCGTCGATGGAGCCTGACAAGTAGAGCCCGTGTGGCAAGCCCGACACGAAGCGCTCCTCCGGCAACAAGGCGCTCGCCAGCGTGAAGATGGCGCGGACACCCTGAGATTCCAGCTGGCGCATGCCCTTGCCGAGCGACTCCCCCGTCGTGGATGGCGCATTGAATCCGTCCAACGTCACAGCGGTCTTCTCCCCACTCTCCATCCACGCCCTCAGCAGGTCCACCGGCGCCCTGAGCCGGAACCCGCGCCTCTTGCTGACCGATTCGACGTACCCATCCAGGACCAGCCGACGGATGACTCCGTGGGCATAGGCGTAGCTGGTTTGCGTCCGCTCAGACAGCGCTCGCACCGTCTGGGCTTCCCCAGGAGACTGCAACAGGACTCTGACAACGCGGCATCCCTTCCCGTGGAACACGGGCTCGCGGGGACGCCGCGTCAGTGGCTCTCGGCCCTGGACCCGGATGAAGGTGCTGCCCGCTCGCAGGAAGAACGTTCCTCGCTGGTCCAACACAGCCACGTCTTCGCGCTCGCAAGCTTCGATGACCGCCGGTGAAGCGGAGTCCGTTGCGATCATCGGGACCCGGACCGTCGGCAGACGACCGGTTGCCCCATCCCGTTGCTTCAGGGCCTCGTTGGCCGCGAGCAGGCGCTCTCGGAGCAGCCGAATGTCCGCTGGAAAGAGCGGGGCTCGGTAAGTCATCAGGAGCGGCACTCTCACCTGAGGCAGAACGACCTCGGCGAGTTCGTACACCGACTGCCGCCGGTCCTCTCCGAGGGACGAGGAAGACATCCTGACGCAGGAGTTCCACACCCCGAGCAACCGGGGCCCCTGCTTCCAGAACGCTTCTCGGAACTCCGCAGTCGAGTCCATTAATTCTGTCGATAATACGCGAAAATGCGTACGGTACATGCGCATGATGGCCAAGAAGGGCCAATATCGACAAAATTAAGGAGTATGCGACAAGGGCGCCCTCGTCGGCGCCCCAGGCTGCCCCTCAGTTCCCCGAGGTCTTCGACTGCTGCGCGGGCGCGGGCGCCGGCACGGGCCCACGTGGGGCCGGCGCCTCGGGACGCACGAGCGTGCCGGGCATCTCCGCCAGCGCGTACGTCATCCACGCCACGGCGGCGGTGCTGCGCGCCAGGTCCTGCGGGTCCACCTTGTCCAGCGTGTCCGCCTCCGTGTGGTGCACGTCGAAGTAGCGGCTGCTGTCCACCTCCACGCCGAAGAAGGGCACGCGCGCGGGCAGCAGCGGGCTGATGTCCGCCCCGCCCGCCTCGCGCGCGGAGAACTGCGTCACGCCCAGCGCCGTCAGCGGCGGCATCCACGGCCGCAGCAGTTCCTGCCCACCCTCACCCGCGCGCACGCTGATGCTCACCGGCCGTCCACCGCCCGCGTCCATCTCCAGCGCGCCCACGTGCTTGGGCAGCTCCGCCGCGTGCGCCTCCGCGTAGGCCCGCCCACCGCGCAGGCCGTTCTCCTCGTTCATGAAGAGCACCACGCGCACCGTGCGCCGGGGCGCCTGCGGCAGCTTCGCGATGAGGCGCGCGGCCTCCATCACCATCACCACGCCCGCGCCGTCGTCATGCGCGCCCGTACCCACGTCCCACGAATCCAGGTGCGCGCCGATGAGCACGATTTCCTGCGGCTTCTCGCGCCCGCGAATCTCCGCCACGACGTTGGAGGAATCCGCGTCCGGAAGCTCGGAGCTGCCCAGCGACAGCTTCACGCGCACCGGCCCGCCCGCCAGCAGCCGGTGGAGCAGGTCCGCGTCCTCGGTGGACACCGACGCCGCCGGGATGCGCGGCCCCTCACTGGGGAAGTTCGTCGCCCCCGTGTGAGGCGTGCGCAGGGACGCGGTGGCCAGCGAACGCACCAGCGCGCCCGCCGCCCCGTGCTTCGCGGCCACGGCCGGCCCTCGCGAGCGCAGGCCGGCGAAGCGCCCGTAGTCCGCGGACACCGCCATGGTGTGGTTGAAGAAGACGAGCTTCCCCTTCACCGCCGCGCCCAGCGACTCCAACTGCTCCAGGGACGTCACCTCCACCACCTCGGCGGTGATGCCCTCGGGCGCCGTCGGCGGGCTGCCACCCAGGGCCAGCAGCGCCAGCGTGTGCCCCCGCGTGCGCTCGGAGGCCAGCACCTCGCCGGAAATCTCGCCTCGCACCCAGTGCGGCACCTTCACCGGCTCCAGCCACGCCTTCACCCCATCCGCCTTGAAGGAGCGCAGCGCCCACTGCACGGCGGCCTCGGCGCCCGGCGAACCGGACAGGCGCGGGCCAATGCCGTCCGTCAGCTCGGCGAGCCGCGCATAGGCATGGCCATCCGTGAGCGCGGGCCCGATGAGCTTCTCCGCGGTCGCCTGCGCGTACACGGGCGCGGCGGCCTTCGCGGTGGCGGTGGACTTCGCCGGGGCGGCCTTGGGCGCCGACTTCGCGGCGGGTGCGGCTCCCGACAGCAGTTGGAGCGCGAGGGAAGCGGGCAGGATGAAGGTGGCGACGGGCAAGGGTCCTCCAGGGGAGGCACCCACTCTCCGCCGAGGTCCCAGGGCTCGCAAGCGACGGTGAGCGTCACCCACGCCCGGAAGCGGCCAACGCCCGTGCGTCATCCAGGCAGGGAATCGAAGGGTGGAGCGAGAATCCCAGGGGCCACCGCGCGCCGAGAGGGGGAACGCGGCGCGCGGGGCTCAACTGGGACTTCCACGGCGGTGTCGCTTTTGGGGGAGGCAATCACCGCCGCCGCGTCTCACTCCGAGGAGGAAACGTGGACGGCATGTTGAAGGGCGGCCGGGCGCCCGTCAAGCACGCTCCCCCTCCAAGCCCATAATCGAACATTCACCGCTGGTGAAGACAGACGATTCCGCTGTCACTGTCCGTCTCGAGCGACTCCCCGCGCCCGCTACCGGAAGGCGAGCATCCCGCGTGGGCCGTGTTACAGGCCGGGCAGAGGCACGAGCATGCAATCCACCCTGACGCGGCGTCCCCAGGCGACGGCATTCAGCATCGAGGACCTGTTGGACCGCGTCCGCCGGGGTGAGGTGCGATTGCCCCACTTCCAACGGCCGCTGCGCTGGGAGGCGGGCGATGTGAGGGATTTGCTCGACAGCGTGTACCGCGGGTACCCCATTGGCACCCTGCTCTTCTGGAAGCGCGAGGCCCCCGCCGCCAGCGTGAGCTTCGGCCCGGTGCGCATCGACGCGCCGTCCCACAGTCAGGCGTTGTGGGTGGTGGATGGGCAGCAGCGCATCACCGCGCTGGCCGCGGTGCTCCTCCACCCGGAGCAGGAGCCCGCCACCCGCGACGGCTTCACGCTCTTCTTCGATCTGGACACGCAGGAAATCGTCCCGCCCGCGCCCGGCGAACCGCCGCCTCCGCACTGGCTGCCGCTCAACCGGGTGCTGGACAGCGAGCAACTGCTGGGCTGGCTGGACCGCTACCCCGGCCGGGAGAAGAACCCGGAGCACGTCCGCGCGGCCATCCGCCTGGGCAAGGCGGCGCGCGAGTACCAGATGCCCGCGTATGTCGTTGAAGCCGCGGAGGAGAAGACGCTGCGCATCATCTTCAAGCGGCTCAACACCTCCGGAAAGCCGCTCACCGACGACGAGGTCTTCAACGCGCTCTACGGCGGCACGGCGGGCTCGCGGCTGCCCAACCTGAAGGCGCTGGCCAACAGCCTCCTGGAGCTGGGCTTCGGCCGCATCGACGAGTCCCTGCTGCTGCGGGCCGTGCTCGCGGTGCGCGGCCTGGACTTCACCCAGGACTTCCAGAAGCAGTTGCGCGAGGAGGACGACCTCACCGAGACGCTGCTCCAGACGGAGGCGGCGCTGCGCAGCGTCATCATCTTCCTCAAGCGCGACGCGGGCATCCCCCACGGGCGGTTGATGACGAACCCGCTCTACTTCGTGCTGCTCGCGCGCTTCTTCCACCTCCACCCGGAGCCGTCCCCGCGCACCCGGGATTTGCTCGCGCGCGGCTTCTGGCGCGGCACCCTGGTGGACAGCTTCCTCGACGGCCGGGCCCTGTCGCCGCAGGAGCTGCTGGCCGCCATTGGCCCCGATGAAGAGCAGTCCGTGCAGTCGCTGCTGGCGCAGGTGCGGCCGCTCTCCGACGAATGGCTGGCCCAGCACGCGCAGCCGGCGACGTTCGGCCTGGCGCTGCGCTCGCGCGGCATGGCCCTCAATGCCTTGTACGCGCTCCAGCCCCGGCACCTGCGCACCGGCGCCCTGCTGGAGGCGCCCCAGCTCTTCAGCGACACCGAGCCCGCCAGCCTCAGCCCCGTGCTCAAGTCGCTCAACGTGCAGGAGCCCGACGCCGAGCTGAAGCTGGACCCCGCGCTGTACCGCTCCTTCCTCTTCACGCCCGCCAACTACCTGATGCACCCGCCCCTGCCGGGCCCGGCCCTGGTGGACGTGCTGCGCGGGGAGCCCGCCCTGCCGCCCGAGGTCCTCCAGAGCCACGCCATCACCCCCGCCATGCGCGACACGCTGCGCGAGGGCGGCACGCTCGAATTCCTCATGCAGCGCATGGAGCTCATCGATAGACACATCATCGAGTTCCTGCGCGCCCGCACCCGCTACGAGGAGTCGGACCGTCCGTCCCTCCAATCACTGGTCGTCGAGGAGGAGGACTGACTTGGAGCCCACCCGCGCCACGGCCGGAATCCTGGACGTCCACCTGGGCGACGTGCACGTCGGCACGTTGACGCTGCTGGAGGACGAACGCATCGAGTTCGTCATCTCAGAGGAGTACCGCCAGCGCTACCCACGTCCGGTGCTGGGGCAGATTTTCGAGGACGACCTCACGCGCCGGCACACCAGCCGCCTGCGCCTGCCCTCCTTCTTCTCCAACCTGCTGCCGGAAGGCACGCTGCGCGAGCTCATCGCGGAGCGTGAGCAGGTGGCCCGCCAGCGTGAGTTCTTCCTCATCGCGCGGCTGGGTGAGGACCTGCCCGGCGCCATCGTGGTGCGGCCCGCCAGCGTGCTGTCCCTCAGCGGAATGGAGCCGCTGGAGGACGCCCAGGCGCCGCACACGCCACAAGAGCAGGAGCCGCTGCGCTTCTCGCTGGCGGGCGTGCAGCTCAAGTTCTCCATGTTGCGCCGGGACAAGGCCATGACGCTCCCGGCGGGCGGACGCGGCGGCAACTGGATTGTGAAGCTGCCGGACAACCGCTACGACCGCGTCCCGGAGAATGAGTTCTCCATGATGACGTGGGCCCGCGCCGCCGGCATCACCGTGCCGGAGGTGACGCTGCTGGACGTGGCGGACATCCAGGGCCTGCCCGAAGGCATCACCCTGCGCGAGGACGTGGCCTACGCCGTGCGCCGCTTCGACCGCCCCGAGCCCGGCCGCCGCGTCCACATGGAGGACCTGACGCAGGTGCTGGGGCTGTACGCGGACGAGAAGTACAAGAAGTACAACTACGAGACGGTCGCCAACGTCATCTACAAGGTCGCCGGCCTGGACGCGCTGCATGAGTTCCTGCGGCGGCTGGTGTTCATCGCCGTCATTGGCAACGGCGACGCGCACCACAAGAACTGGTCGCTGCTCTACCCGGACGGCATGCGCGCCACGCTGTCGCCCGCGTACGACCTGGTGTCCACGCTCCAGTACATGCCGGCGGACACGCTCGCGCTCAACTTCGCCCGCTCCAAGCGCTTCGAGGACATCTCCCTGAGCGGCTTCGAGCGGCTGGCCCGGAAGCTGGAGCTGCCCACCAGCGACGTGCTGCCCGTGGTGAAGCTCGCGGTGGAGGCGTCGCTCGACACGTGGTCCTCGATACAGGCCCAGCTCCCGCTGCCGGAGGAGAGCCGCCGCCGCATCGAAACCCACTGGAAGCGCGTGCCCCTGCTCCAGGGGTGAGGCCTGCCCCACCGTGGGTACGATTTTGGAAGACGACGTGCGTTCTATCTGTTGCGCAACCCGTCAGCGCCATGACTCCGGGTATGAGCGGCACCCCTCCACGAAATCAGGACATGCAATTTTTCCACAAATAGTGTCTATGTCCTGGAAAGCGCAAAGGCATCTACGAACACCTCGCAGGCCATGACCCGGCTTCCCCCCCAAGCCGGCGCTGGCTGCGCCCTGGTTACCCAAGGGAAGCATGTCGACCGAGCAGTGGGCCCAACGCTTCTTCGAGCTGTCCACGGAGCCCTTCGTCCTCCTGGGCCGTGACGGCGTGTTGCTCGAAGCCAATGCTGCCTTTGGCGAGCTCGTGGGCCTGCCTTTGGCGTCGCTGCGTGGCATGACATTGCAGGATTTCATCCATGCGGAAGATGCCGCCGCGTTGTCAGCGAATCTGGGTTCAACGCGCCCCACCCCGCGCACCTGCCGTTGGCGCCGGCCAGAGGGGTCGTGGCTGCCTCTGACGTGGCATGTCGCGGTGGGCGCGGAGTCCGAGCCGCTCTACTGCCGGGTGCACACCGCCTCACCGCATCCCCTCGCCAGGCCGATGAAGGAGGCCGCCTCCGCGCCCTGGCCGGAGAGTGACTACCTGCCCTTCGGCCTCTACCTGGTCGACACGCGCACGGGCCAGGTCCAGTACGTCAACCGCCAGTTCTGCCAGCTCTGGGGCATCAGCGCGTGGGAGGGCGCCATCCAGCGGGGCGAGCTGTCCCATGACGAGGTGATCCACCACTGCCTCCCCGCGGGCGACGCGGCGGAGTTCCTGCGCCTGTGCGCCGCCCCGGACCAGACCTGCCTGCCGGGGCTGGTGGAGGACGAAGCCACGCTGGCGGATGGACGCACCTTGCGGAGGCTGTCCGCGTCCTCGTCGGTGGCGGGGGACGCCATGCGCTACCGGCTCTTCGCGTTCGAGGACGTCACCGAGCGCAAGCGCACGCAGGAGGCGCTGCGCCGTTCGGAGGAGAGCTTCCGCAAGCTCATCGACCGGGCGCCCGAAGGCATCTTCGTCCACACCCAGCGGCGCTTCATCTACGCCAACCCCACGCTGCTGCGGGCCCTGGGCTACGACGACCCGGCCGAGCTGCTGGCCAAGCCCATCTGGAGCATCGTCCATCCGGATGACCTGGAGCTGGTGAAGGACCGCGTGAATACCGCGGCCGTGAAGGGCGAGCTGGCCCCGCTGCGCGAGGTCCGCTACCTGCGGCGCGACGGCACCTGGTACGACGCGGAGAGCGTGGGCATCCCCATCGAGTTCGACGGGCACGAGGCCGTCGTGGTGATGTCGCGCGACATCACCGAGCGCAAGCAAGCCCAGTCGCAGCTCCTCCAGAACGACCGCATGGTGCTGGCCGGCACCCTGGCGGCGGGCGTGGGGCACGAAATCAACAACCCGCTCACCTACGTCATGGCCAACCTGGCCTCGGCCATGGAGTCCATGAGCCGGCTGGGCGCGGAGCTGTCGCGCGCCGGGGAGCGCGGCCCCGGCAGCGTGGCGTGGCCCGCGACGCTCCAGGACACGGAGTCCCTGCTGAAGGAGGCGCAGGAAGGCGCCATGCGCGTGCGCAACATCGTGCGGGATTTGAAGTTCATCTCCCGTCAGGATGAGGAGCGGCGCGAAGCGGTGGACGTGCGGCAGCCGCTGGACTTCTCCATCAACATGGCCGCCAGCCAGCTCCGCCACCGCGCCCGGCTCATCAAGAAGTACGAGTCCGTGCCCCGCGTGTACGCGGACGGCTCCCGCCTGGGGCAGGTGTTCCTCAACCTGCTGGTGAACGCGGCGCAGGCCATCCCCGAAGGCAACGCCGAGGAGCACCACATCACCGTGTGGGTCCGCCCCGGACCGACGGGCAGCGTGATGGTGGACGTGAGTGACTCCGGCTGCGGCATGACACCCGCGGTGCTCTCCCGCGTCTTCGACCCCTTCTTCACCACCAAGCCCGTGGGCAAGGGCACCGGGCTGGGGCTGTCCATCTGCCACAGCCTCATCCGCAAGATGGGCGGCGACATCACCGTCCGCAGCGAAGTGGGCCAGGGCACCACCTTCACCGTCACCCTGCCCACCGCACCGGATGCCGTCATCTCCGAGTCCGCGCCCGCCGCGCCTCCGCCCCGCGCCGAGCGGCGGGGCCAGGTGCTGGTGATTGACGACGAGCCCGCGGTGGGCCGCTCGCTGGCGCGCATCATCGGCATGCGGCACCGGGTGACGGTGGTGAACAACGGCGAGGACGCGCTGGCGGTGCTGACGTCGGGCGCGCCCTTCGACGCCGTCTTCTGCGACCTGATGATGCCCGGCATCTCCGGCATGGACGTCTACGAGCGCGTCCGCGAGCGCGGGGACGGCATCGCCGAGCGCTTCATCTTCATCACCGGCGGCTCGTACACCACGCGGGCCCGCCAGTTCCTGGAGCGCGTGCCCAACCTTCAAATCGAGAAGCCCTTCGACGTGGAATCGATTCATCAGAGCCTGGGACAGCTCCTGGGTGCCTCACGTGGTAGCGAATGAAGCCGGGCGTCCTCCCGGCCCAACTGTGAAAGGAGTCCTCGGATGATTGACGGCAACTTCGTCATCGATGCGGTGACACACGCATACAACCTCCACCCGACGAACTACCGCGCCGGCAAGTACGCCGAGTCGCTCGCGGGGCTCATCTGGGGGCTGCACAGCGGCCTGTCCGGGGAGACGCACCGGGTCAACAAGGCGGAAGGCTTCCTGAAGGACTGGTCCGTGAAGGAGCTGGCGCACCTGCTCTTCGTGGAGAGCGGCGTGGACCTGGCGGTGCACCACGTGCTGCCGCTCCAGACGCTGTACCACGACGGCCTGTGCTCCTATGAGAAGACGCTGGAAATCCGGCGCCGCTATCCCCACCGCTTCCTGGTGTACGCGGGCGTGGACCCGCTGCGCGGCACGGCGGCGCTGGACGACCTGGAGCAGCAGGTCGAGGCGCTCAAGCCCAACGGCCTGAAGCTCTACCCGGCCGCGTGGCTGGGCGAGAAGTTCCGCCACACCGGCTGGCGCATGGACGACCCGTCCATCGCCTTCCCGCTCTTCGAGCGCGCCCAGAAGCTGGGCATCAAGAACATCGCCGTGCACAAGGGCCTGCCCATGGGCGCGGTGCCGCTGGAGCCCTACAAGGTGGACGACATCGGCGGCGCGGCGGACGCGTTCCCGGACTTGAACTTCGAAATCGTCCACGGCGGCATGGCCTTCCTGGACGAGACGGGCATGCAGCTCTCGCTGTTCCCCAACGTGTATGTGAATCTGGAAGTGACGGGCGCGCTCATCGTGAAGCGGGAGCGCTGGTTCGCCGAGTCCCTGGCCGCGCTGCTGAAGTGGGCGGGGCCGGACAAAATCATGTGGGGCTCCGGGACGGTGTTCAGCCACCCGCACCCGGCGCTGCACAAGTTCTGGCACGACTTCCAGCTCCCGGACGAGCTGGTGCAGGTGGCGGGCATGCAGGTGACGCCCGACGTGAAGCGGATGATTCTGGGCGGCAACTACGCGCGCTACGCGGGCGTGGACGTCGAGTCGGTGAAGAAGCACATCGCCAACGACGAGTTCGCGAAGCTGAAGTCGCGCGGGGACGCCACGCCGTACAGCTACCAGGAGAGCCTCTATGAGTGAGCAGGCCCTGCGCGAGCGCATCCAGGACATCCCGGACCCGTGCAGCTGCGCCACGGGCGTGCCGCTGGGCATCGGGGAGATGGGGCTGATTGAGTCGGTGAAGCGCACCGAGGGTCAGGTGACGGTGCGCCTGCACATCACCTCGCCCATGTGCATGATGGCCGCCTACTTCATGCGGGAAATCGAGCAGCGGCTGCTCACGGTGGACGGCGTCACCACCGTGAACGTGGAGTTCGACCAGGAGCTGAAGTGGACGCCGCAGGACATCGAGCCAGGGGCCCGTCAGCGGCTCGCGGACAAGCGCATCACCATGCTGGGGGGCCGCTTGCTGCCGCGTGACGGGGCGCAGACGCCCCGCTCCTGAGAAACACGGCGGCGCTGGCGGGTGCGTGCCCGCCAGCGCTCAGCGTTGGACGGCGAGGATTCGCGCTCCGGGGACATCGACGGCGTAGGTCGCGCCCATGTCGAGCACGATTTCCCGCTCGTGTTCGGCGCAGTTGCTGGGGCTGAAGGAGAAGCGAACGAAGATGATGCCATCGGGGCCTGGCGCGGCGGCGACGTTGAAGGCCTCGCGCCTGTAGAGGCACTGTTCCACCGGCGTAGCACCTCGGTGCGGCTTCGTCCCCAGGGGACGGAAATCCTCCATCGCCAGCGCGATGGCCGCGGCCAGGGGACCCGACAATTCGCGAAGCCCCTCCGCGGGCAGGTCGCGCGGAAACACGACGCGTGCCGCCTCCTCCGGTGGTGCATGAACGGGACGTGAGGATGGACGGAAGAGGGCACAGCCAGGCAGCAGCGCCAGGAGCAGGAACGTGCGCGTCATACGGCCACCTCGCCAACATCACTCGCTTCCGACGTCCGTGATTCGCCCATTCCATTTGTCCTCGTTCTTGATGAGGCCAATCAGCACCCACCGCCGCCCCCGCCTCACATACGCCTCTCCTGGACGGGACTCGTTGACGTAGGGGACCAGCTTCATGATGGTGCAGTCCGTATCGAACTGGATACGAATCAAGAAGCGCAGGAGGTCTGCCTGCCGGTCCTCGGGCGACATCTCCGAGGGTGCCCACGGATGGCTGTGGTAGTCCGCGATGGGCACCGCCCGTCCTCGACCGTCGACGACATATCGAGGTGGAATGCACCGCTTGCGGTTGCTGGGCCCGACCGTGACAGTGGTTCCCAAGGGAGAGCCATAGGTCGCGTAGGAGGTCCCATCCCCGAGTGAATAGAGCGCTCCGCAATATTCCTGGCCATACTCACCATCGCGAGCCCGTGGCAGTTGCATGATGGCGGGACACAGTTGAGCAATGACTTCGTCCAAGTCACTGGATGGCTGGACTTCAGGCCAGGGACCTCGAGCCCATACCGAATTGCCGCGGAATCCAAACCATGCGGCGTGCCCCGCCCGGGTATACCCGTCGCCACTGCTGCAGGCAGCCATCAACACCCGCAACATTCCAGCTCGGGAGCTCATCCGTTCCACCTGAGGCGCCGGACGCGTATTCGGCTGGAACCCTGGCCTGACAGATGCGCACGGCGCTGGATAACGACTTTAGGCGCCATCCAGGCACCGCGTCAGCCCCTCAAGCGCGGGGCTGCTGGAACGGCTCCATCTGGGCCGCCAGGGCGCGCTGGAACGCGGGCCGGGCCTCACATCGTTCCTTGTACGCCTTCAGTGCGGGAAAGCCGTCCAGCAGGTCCGTGTGCCGGAGGATGCGGAGCACCGTCACCATCATCAGGTCGCCCGCGGTGAAGCGGTCCTCCAGGTACTCACGCTCCCCCAGACTCGCCGCGAGCTCGCCCAGCCGCTTGTTCAGCCGCTCCACGACGCCCGGCCTGCGCAGCTTCGCCCACTCCTCCTTGGCGAAGAACAGGTCCACCTCGGCGAGCGGCTGGATTGCGATTTCAATGGAGTTGAGCGCCGCGAAGAGCCACGTCACCGCGCGAGCCCGGCCCGCCGCGTCCGTGGGCAGCAGTGCGTCACTCTGGTTGGCGATGTGGAGCACGATGGCGCCCGACTCGAAGAGGACGAGGCCGTCATCCTCCAGCACCGGGACCTGTCCGAAGGGCTGGAGCGCGCGGTAGTCCGCCGATGCCTGGACCTGGTTGTCGATGAACCGCACCTCGTACGGCAGCCCCGCCTCCTCCAACGCCCACCGCACCCGGAGGTCCCGCACCAGACCCTGAGCGAACGGCGGTACCCACTTGAACGCGCTGACGGTCATCATGTCGGAAGGTCTCCTGGTCGGTGAGCAGCTGCGGCGCGCCGAATCTCGTCGTCCGGCGATGCGCTCTCAAGCACGCGACCTGGGCTCCGTCAACGTGACGACGCTCCCGGCAGCGCCTTGGGCGCGCTCTCCCGCACCCGCTGCACCGTCGCGTCCCACAACAGCGCGCGGGCCTGGGCGCTGTCGTCGAACACACCCTGGCGGATGCGCGCCGCGAACGCACGGTTCAGCGCGGCCAGGTCGCCATCACGGGTGAGCAACGCGGACAGCGCCCGCCGCTCCTCTTCCTGAGGGCCCGTCCCGCTGCGGAGCTGCCGCTCCGCGATGCCCATGGCGTTGGCAATCATCAGCGCGTCGTAGGCCTTGTCCTTGGGCAGCAGGGGCAGCAGCTCCTTGCGCAGCACCTCGCGGGCAATCGCCAGCAGCTCAGCGCCATCGGGACGTTCACGCATGGCCCACCCCCGTCATCCGGAGAATCTCCAGCTCCAGCTCCGGCACGATGTGCGCCGTCAGCGCCAGCTCCAGGGACGGCTCCTGGCCGGACACGTGGCGCTCACCCTGCTGGAGCGCAATCACCGCCCACCGGACGTGGGCGTACACTTCCCAGTAGAACACCGCCTCGCGCGCCAGCTCGCGGCCGCTCACGCGCTCATAGCCCCGGAACAGCGCCTCGCGGGAGCCGATGCCACCCGCTTCCTTGTCGAACTGGCCGAAGCGCCAGCAGCGCGCGCAGAACCAGCCCAGGTCCTCCAACGGGTCCGACCACGCCGCGAACTCCCAGTCCAGCACGGCCGTGAGCCCCGCCTCATCCACCATGTAGTTACCCGTGCGGAAGTCGCGATGCGCCAGCACCCACTCCCGCGTCCGTGGCGCGTGCAGCTCCAGCCAGCGGAGGCCCCACTCCAGCGCGGGGAAGGGCGTGTGGTGCCCGTCCAGAAAGGCGCGGAACTCCTCCACGCCCTTCAGCGCGGGAGAAGGCGCGGGCGCCGGCAGGAAGGCCAGGCGCTCCAGGGGCGGGCGCAGGGTGTGCAGCCGCGCCATCTCCTCGCCGATGCGCTCCGTCAGCCGCTCGCGGTCTCCGCCCAGGGTGGGCTCCTTCATCAGCCGGTGCGCCGCCGCCGTGCCTCGGGCCTTGCGCATCACGAAGAAGTCCCGGCCGAACACGGAGGTGTCTCCCAGCCACAGGGGCTCTGGAACCGTCACCCCCGCGCTGAAGGCCTCCTGGAGCAGCGCGAACTCCTGGGCCCGGCTGTGTGACGCCGAGACGCCCGACGGCGCGTCCGCGCGCAGGACGCACTCCAGCGTGCCCTCATGCGGGCCGCCCGTGACGGTGGCCGACAGCAGCCAGTTCTCCTGGATGGCGCCGCCCGAGAGCAGGCGGGCCTCGTCGATTCGCACCGCGTGGGCGCCCGCCTTCTGGGCCAGGAAGCGCTCCAGTGCCGTCCTCTGCGCCGCCTGCATGGTTCACACGCCCCACTTGAAGAAGGACGGCCCCTCCGACAGGTACGCGCGCGACAGCACCTGCTTGTGCACCTCGCTGGCGCCGTCCACCAGCCGGGCCTGCCGGGCGTAGCGGTAGATCCACTCGACAATCGTGTCCTTGGAGTAGCCCCGCGCCCCCAGCAACTGGATGGCCGTGTCCGCCGCCTTGTGCAGCGTGTCCGCGACGTGAATCTTCGCGATGGAGATGTCCGTCCGGGCGAAGTCACCCTGGTCCAGCTTCCACGCGGCGCTCATGGTGAGCAGCCGGCCAATGTGGATGTCCTTGGCCGCGTCTCCCAGCATCCACTGCACGCCTTCATGCTGCGCCAGCGTCGAACCGAAGCTCATCCGCTTCGACACGGAGTCTCCCGCCTCCTCCAGACAGCGCTTCGCCAACCCCAGCCAGCGCATGCAATGTGTGAGGCGCGCCGTGCCGAGCCGAATCTGCGTCACCTTGAGGCCGTCCCCCACCTCCAGCAGCCGGTGCGCGTCCGGAATCTCCAGCCCGTCGAACACGAGCTCGCAGTGCCCGCCGTGCTCCTCCGGCCCCATGATGGGGATGCGCCGTTCAATCCGCCAGCCCGGCTGGCGCGCGTCGAACAGGAAGGCGCTGAGGCCCTTGCGCTCGTCGTCGGACGTGCGCGCAACCAGGATGAAGTGCTGGGCCCCTTCCGCGCCAGTGATGAACCACTTGCGGCCGGTGATGCTCCACGTGTCGCCCCGCCGCGTGGCCTTCGTGTACGTGAGGGACGGGTCGGAGCCGCAGCCATTGGGCTCCGTCATGGCGAAGGCCGAGCGGACCTTGCCGTCGATGAGGGGCTGGAGCCAGCGCTGCTTCAGGTCCTCGGTGCGGAGGACCTTCTCCAACACCATCATGTTGCCGTCATCGGGCGGCGCGGCGTTGAACATCACCGGCCCGAAGGGCGAGCGCGCCGCCTCCTCGTAGCAGGCCGCCATGCCCACCACGCCCAGCCCCTGCCCTCCTCGGGACTTTGGCATCTGGAAGGCCCACAGCCCTTCCTCTCGGGCCCGGGCACGCACCCGCGCCACCACGTCCTCGCGGATGTTCTCATGCGCGTCGAAGGCGTCGGGCTGCTTCTCCAGCGGCAGCACGTGCTGCTCGACGAAGGCCCTCACACGCTTTCGATACTCCTCGACCTCGGGCGACAGGGAGAAATCCAATGCGGGCTCCAGGGGGACGGCGTGTGACGGGACTCACAGCGTGGAGCAGAGGTGGCCGCCGTCCACCTCCAGCACGCTGCCACTCATGTAGCTGCCCGCTTCCGAAGCCAGCAGGAGCAGCGGACCGTCCAGCTCCCGCATCTGCCCCAGCCGGCGGAAGGGAATGCGCGCTACCAGCTTCTTCGCGGCCTCCCCTTCGAAGAACTCGCGGTTGAAGTCGGTCTCGATGTAGCCCGGCGCCAGGGCATTCACCCGAACCCCGTAACGCGCCAGCTCCAGCGCCATGGCCTTGGTGAGCTGAATCAGCCCCGCCTTGGACGCGCAGTACGGCGACACCGAGCCACTCACGCGCAGCCCCAGGATGGAGGCGATGTTGATGATGCTGCCGGGCTGCTTGCGCTCCACCAGCCGGCGGGCCACCTCGCGCGCCACCAAGTAGGCGCCCTTGAGGTTGGTGTCCACCACCGTGTCCCACTCGGCCTCTTCCAACTGGAGGAAGAAGCTCTGTCCGGACACGCCCGCGTTGTTCACCAGCACGTCCACCGCGCCGCCCGTGCGTGACTCCGCCTCGGCCACCGCCGCGCGCACCGAGTCCGCGCTCGTCACGTCCAGCGACACGGCGTGGGCACGGGCGCCCAGGCTTCGCAGCCGGTCTACCTCGCGGCCAGCTTGTCCTCGCGGCGGCCGCCAGGATGACTTCGGCGCCCGCTTGCGCCAGCACCTGCGCGAAGTGCAACCCCAGGCCCCCGGAGGCACCGGTAATCAGCGCACGGCGGCCACCCAGGTGAAAGGCAGACGGCGACATGGACGACCTCCGGAAATCCCAGGCGGAACGGCTGCTGCCTGGGCAAACCTTAGGAAAGCCTATCAGGGCCGTCCACGACATTGTTGGCACTCTGCCAACACCACTGAAAGAAGATGACCCTACAGCACCCGCTGCTTCAGCTCTGGAAACACCTTGGACACCTTGCCCAGCAGGTAGTCGCCATAGGTGCCCTGGAAGGCGTGGACGCTGGCGCCGTCCCAGCGGCGCGCGCGGTCCTCGTCCACGTCGGCGCTGACGCCACGCGGCAGGGGGTGGACCTCGGCCGCGAAGTCCGGGTCAAAGAAGAGCGGGAAGGACAGCCTGTCCTTGCCGCTCACGTTCTTCACCCGGTGCGGCGTGGAGCGGTACCAACCGCCTGTCATCCGGTCGAGCATGTCGCCGATGTTGCACACCAGCGTCCCTGGCAGCGGCGGCGCCTCCACCCAGCCGCGCGGCGTCTTCACCTGCAACCCACCGTTGTCGTCCTGCGCCAGCAGCGTGAGCAGGCCGTAGTCGGTGTGTTCGCCCACGCCCCAGCGCTCCTCTTCCCGTTCGGGCTCGGCGGGGTAGTGGAAGATGCGGAAGAGCACCGTCGGGTCGGCCGTGTAGTGCCGCCGGAAGTAGTCCGCGTCCAGGCCCAGGCTCAGCGCCACGCCTTCCATCAACGCATGCGCGGCGCGCGTGCAGGCGTCCATGTAGTCGAGCACCGCCGCGCGCAGCTCCGGCACCTCCCCGGGCCACAGGTTGGCGCCGTGCAGCGCCAGCCGGCCTTCACCCGCGGGTGCTCGCTCCCCAGCTCCGTGCCCAGGTAGAGCCCCTCCTTGCGGTCCGGCATCCCCGAGGTCAGCTCGCCTCCGAGCGGGAACCAGCCCCGCCACGCGACGCCGCCTTTGGCCATGGCGATGGCCTCCTTCGCGGCCCGAGGCAGCGCGAAGAAGCGGTGGCTCTCGCGCTCCAACCGCGCCAGCACGTCCGCGGACACGCCGTGGCCCGTCACGTAGAAGAAGCCGCTGTCGCGACAGGCCTGCTCGATTTCCCGCGCGACGCGTGCCCGCTCGGTGACACGGGTGGTGTCGAACAGTGACGCCATGTCGATGACGGGCAAGCCGCCGGGTGCGGAATCGGGTCCGGGCATTCCCGGGAGCCTACACAGGTCTGGACCCGGGGAGGGTGCGGCGCGAGAGTCCGCCTGCCTCCATGACGACGCATTCCCCTCCGGACACTCCCCACACCGCCCTGTCCACCGGGTTGGTGTGGTTGATGGCCGCCGCCTCGGGCGCCACGGTCGCGAACCTCTATTACAACCAGCCGTTGCTCGGAGACATCGGCGCGGCCCTGGGCGCCTCCGGGAGCGCGCTGGGGCTGGTGCCCACGCTGACGCAGGTGGGCTACGCGGTGGGGATGCTCTTCATCGTCCCGCTGGGTGACAGCCTGGAGCGGCGGCGGGTCATCGTCACCATGAACATGCTGGTGGCGCTGGCGCTCGTGGGCGTGGCGCTGGCGCCGACGCTGCACTGGATGGTGGCCGCGAGCTTCGTCGTGGGCGTCACCACCATCATCCCCCAGTTGCTTGTCCCCTTCGCAGCGCACCTGGCCCCCGCGGCGCAGCGAGGCCGGGTGGTGGGCACCGTCATGAGCGGCGTGCTCATTGGCATCCTGTTGTCCCGGACGGCCGCGGGCTTCGTCGGGACGCACCTGGGCTGGCGTGCCATGTTCTGGATGGCGGCGGCGCTGATGCTGGTGTCGGCCGCGGTGCTGCGCTTCACGCTGCCGTCACAGCCGCCCGTGGCGTCCATGCCGTATCCGCAGCTCTTGCGCTCGCTCATCCACCTGGCGCGCACCGAGCCCGTGCTGCGGCTTCACGCGGTGCTGGGGGCGCTCAGCTTCGGCGCGTTCAGCGTCTTCTGGTCCACGCTGGCGCTGTACCTCCAGAGCCTGCCGCAGAAGTACGACGCGCAGGTGGCGGGGCTCTTCGGCGTGGTGGGCGTGGCGGGCGCCGCCGTGGCCCCGCTGGTGGGCCGCTACGCCGACCAGCGTGGAGACCGGCGCATCAACGCCGGCGCCATCGTCGTGCTGCTGCTGTCCTTCGTGGTGATGTGGCCCCTGGGACGCTGGCTGTGGGGCATGGCGCTGGGCGTGGTGCTGCTGGATTTGGGTGTCCAGGCGAACCAGATTTCGAACCAGACGCGGGTGTACTCGCTGCGCCCGGAGGCCCGCAGCCGGCTGAACACGCTCTACATGGTGACGTACTTCGCGGGAGGCGCCGCGGGCTCGTGGCTGGGCACCTTCGCGTGGACGCACTGGGGTTGGACGGGCGTCTGTGCCTCCGGCGCCGCGCTGTGTGTCGTGGCGCTGCTGGCGCTCAAGCGCGGTCCGAGGGGCAGTGCTCCGGAGACGGCGGAGGCCTGACGGCGGTGGGGCGCGTCAGGGACGCGCCTGGCCTTCCAATGCGGCGGAGGGGATGAGGCGATAGCGCTCCTGGGTCGCACGCCCAGACGGCGTGCCAGTTGGACCAACGCCGCGCCTTCGATGAAGACGAAGGCTTCCGTCTTGTGGCGGTAGGGGTCGAAGAGGCCGGAGCGCTGCTGGCGCTCGACCCAGGCGGCCTGCTCCTCAATCATTCCGTGGAGGCCCGCGTCGAAGGCGTCGGAATCTCCCGTGGACAGGGCCTTCACCACGTCGAAGCGATGGGAGCTTCCGCCCTGGAGCGTCCGCTCGAACGCGGCGAGTTCCGCGTCATGGTGGGGCTGAGCCAGCACCAGGGCGATGAGGACACCGAAGTAATGGAAGTCCTCCTCGGGCTCCATCCGCTGCATCCACGTCGGCGTCATCGCCGTGGCGATGGACCGGGACAGGTCCCAGTTGCCCGCGGCCAGGGCGTCGAAGAGGGGTTCGCCCTTGCTGCGAGCCAGGTAGTACTGATCGAACTCGGAGCACGCGCCGCGACGGTTGAGCAGGTTCAGGTAGAGCGTCGCCGCCTGCTCCAGTCCGTCTCGGAAGCCTTCTTCGTCCAACTCCGACAGAAGGAGACCACAGCCGTACTGGCGCCAGAGCGCGGCGGTCTCCAAGGTCAGCTTCGCGTCCGGCTTCGCCGACGACGACTGGAGCCGGGGCATCCGCTGGCCCACCAGGAAGAGGATGTTGTCGAGGACCGAATCCATGGGGCGCCCAGGCGTCAGCCCGGAATCTCCGTGCCGGTAGGGTGAACCGCGAGCCCGGTGAGCCCTGCTTGCTGAAAGGCCTCCAACAGGTCGGAGCGGAGCACCATCATCTCGGGGAACTCCGCCACTCGGAACAACTGCGCATCATCGGGGATGGAGCCTTCACGGACACACAGCATCCGGATGTCGCCGATTTCGTCCGGCCCATCCAACCGGTACTTCGAACGCTCTCGGTCGACACAAGGGACACTGCGCAGTGGGTTCGCGATGCAGTAGGATTCCCTCAACTTGCGGCCGCGCTTGTCGAGCAAGACGAACGGCAACAACTCCAGCTCCGCACCTACGAGGCCCCGAGCCGCAAGCACCTGCTGAGCCCGTTCTGAAACATAGAGGACGCAGTCTGGGTTGCCGATGAAATCCGTGAGCATGTCGCCTGCGCGCTCATAAAGGCTGAGCTCGGTGGTTGGCGGCAGGTAGGGAGCCACAGGGCGGCCCTTTGTGAGATAGAAATAACGCTCGACCTTGTCAGGGAGTTCAACAATCTGAACTGCGCGCGGGTCTAGAGCACTCTTAAATGTAAAGTATGTATAACTCATTAATTCACCATCAAATCTTCAACCAGGAATCAATTCGCCCGTTGGATGAACGGCGAGTCCGGTGACTTCAGCGTGTTGGAAGGCGGCTAGAAGATCTGAGCGCAGCACCATTAATTCCGAAAACTCAGCGACTCTAAAAATCTGGGCGTCATCAGGGATGGCATCCTCCTTGACGTGCAGGATATCGACGTCAGCCAGCGTTTCAGGATCGCTCGCCGTGCGTCGATACCTCGACCGCTCGAAGTCCAGGCAAGATATTCTCAGCAATGGATTGGCCAACGCATATGGCTCCCGAACCCGGCGACGCCGCTTGTCCAGCAACTCAAAAGGCAACAGTTCAACCACGACACCTACCAACCCACGCTCGATCAATATCTGTTGAACGCGTTTTGAGACATAAAGGACCATATCCGGGTTACCAATGAAGTCTGTAAGCATGTCTCCACCGCCGTCGTACAAAGAGAGTTCCGTCGTTGGTGGGAGATACTTCGCCATTGGAACGCCATCCCGAAGGTAGAAGTAGTCGTCGACCCTGTCGGGAAGGTCGACGATCTCGGCCGCGCGAGGGTCCAAGCTGCGGCCAAACGTGTAATATCGATAGGACATGGCCGTTCGCTTATACATTGGCAGCAGCGAGCTGAACACCGGCTCTCATGCCCACAACTTGCCCCAGCAGAATCTTCGACAGGTCGTTCAACTCATTAAGAATTGACACCTTGATATCCTTGGGATGTTTCTTCTCAAGAATGGCTTCATCAAGTTTACGCCGAAGTTTGCGCAACCGGTTCGCCAACGACGTCTGATACGCCGCATGCGCGGGCACGCCCCACGGGCAGTGGGCCGGCAGTCCCACGATGAGCGCCTCGAACTCCTGCTGCGGCAGCAGGACCATGTTCTTCTCGTTGTGGATGTTCCACCGCGAGATGAGGATGAGCTTCACCACCTGCTCGGAGCGTGCCGGACTCCCCGACGCTCCCTTGCCGATGACCCACTCCTCGACGGCGCCGACCGGGATGAGGTGGTGGTAGTTGTGCTCGTAGGGATAGAAAGCCCCATACCCACCTTGGGTCTGATTCTGACGAGGCTGGAACTGAGGCCGGTTCCCCTTCTTCAGCGTCTGATTGGGCACGGGGTCCAGGTGTTTCACCCCGATGTGCCACCCCTCCGTCCCCCGGCGCAGCCAGTAGAGCGACTGCCGTGCCTTGTCGAAGAAGTCCGACAGGGTCAGCTTCCGCTTCGAATTGTCACTGACGGGGAAACGCTTCCAGATGCGCTTCTTCGCCTTGCTGCTCAGGCCGAAGTCCTCCTGGACGAGCTTCATCCGCCGGGCAATCGACTGATGGTCCTTGTTATAGAGCGCGCTGCGCTCGTTCAAGGAGACCTTGTAGCAATTGGACATGTGGTTGCACGGATGGGAACTCCACCCGCCGTTGTCCGTTATCGTGTGCCGCCAGAGGCACCCGAATCCGGGGGGCCGGTCCGTGTGGTTGAGCGTCTTTGGATCCCACGCCAGATGCGTATCGCTGGATGCCATGCGTGCTCGCTCCTATGGGCGGACGAGAAGCCCCGAGGCCACCGCGCCCTCATCAGACCTCGACCACACGAGAATCTCATCGCCTCGTGCGTACTTCCTCACGAACGACCGCGTGGCCACGGCCATGGACACGCCACCACTGGCCGCCCCGGTGTCCCCCAACGACACCGCGGGCCAGTGACTCCGGGCCTCGGCCAACACGGAGTCCGCGGGGAGCCGCGCGAGGAGCGTGCCCCACTCCATCGCCCGTGACTCCTCTCCATTGAGGTCACCATATACGTCTCCAATTCGCGTCGCCCGGGCCAGCGTCTCCTCCAGCACCCCCACCAACCGCATCGAGGGAGCAGCGCTGTCACTCCCTCCGACACGCAACGCCTCGACGCGCGCTTCCATCCTGGCGCCACGCCTTCGCGCCTGGGCGGGGTCCTCGACGAGCAACGCCACGGCGGCCTCTCCTGGCATGAAGCCCACGGCGCGTTCGGGCGTCTTCAGCCGCCCCTTCATGGCCAGCCACTCGAGTGCCTCCAGGTCGCTCGTGAGGCTGTCCACCCCGACAATGAGCGCCCGCTGGACCTGCCCGGAGGCGATGGCTTCGCCCGCTTCAGCCATGGCCGAGAGGACGGAGACGTGCCCGCGAGCCAAGACCTTCTGAAGCCTTGGCGAGAAGACCAGACCGCTGTGACGGCTGACCGCCGGCAGGAGCCGCTCTTGAAGCTGCTCCACCATCAGGTCTTGCTCGGGCGTTCGCGGGCCCGAAAGGCCCACGAAGAAAGCCGTGTCCTGCCAGAAGCGGGAATCCGCACCCGTGAGCCCCGAATAGAGGCACAGGTCCTTGATGGCCTCTTGTACGAGCAGCGCATAGAGGCCCAGCCCCACGAATCCATCCGTGAGTCCCTGGATGGGAAAGCCCACCACGGACTCGACGCCGGGCTCATCTCCAGAAGAGACAACCTGCAGCCCCAGTGGGACAGGCCGCGCCATTCCGCAACGAATCGCAGCGCACGCGGAGACCACGTCATGGCCCAGAGAGGACACCAACCCCAATCCGGTGATGGCCAGCGAAATGCCCGTATTCTATTCGTGCCTCGGACATGGCCAAGCGCGCTCGGACAGCGCGCCCGTGGACTGTTCCTCTGATGCCCCCTTTCGTTCAAGGGCAAACATCTCTCTTCTCAGGCAGTCTTCTCCGCCGCCACCACGACCAGGAGTTGCTTCGCCTTCACCTGGCTGCCCACGGACACGTTGAGTTCCACCACGGTGCCGGTGACGTCCGCCACCACCTGGAACTCCATCTTCATGGCCTCCAGCACCAGCAGCACGTCCCCGGGCTTCACCGCCGCGCCCACCTGCGTGTCCACGCGCAGGATGCGCCCATCCATCGGCGCCGCCAGCCGCCCGCTCCCCACGCCGTCCGACTTCGATGGCGGCCGGAACGTCACGTCCGTGAGGGCATGAGCGCCCGCGCCCGAATCCAGCCACAGCGTGTCCCCGTCCCGCAGGTAGCGCGCGCGCCCTCGCGTCCCACCGCTGGAGAAGTCGAGCACGCCTCCAGACAGCCGCAGCACGGACACGTCGATGGACGCGTCCCCCACCGTCACGGTGTAGACCTCCGAGGACACGGGCTGGACGGTGACGTGTTCCTCGGTGCCACGGCTCGCCAGCTTCATCCGCACGGGGTGACGGTGCGCCGTGTTCCAGTTCAGCAGCGACGCATCCAGCCCGGCCGTGTCCGCCAGCTTCAAGCCCTCGCCGTGGAACAGCGCCGCCGCAGCCAGCGCCCGCACCTTCGCGTCCGCCTGGTACAGCCCTTCCACCTCCGGCGCGGGTGCGTGCTTCGCGACGAACGCCGTGTCGTATTCCCCGGAACGGAACGCCGCGTGCTCCAGCACGTACAGCAGCAGGTTCTTGTTCGTGGTGACGCCGAACACGGTCAGCTCCCGCAGCGCCTCCACCAGCCGCCGGCGCGCCGTCTCCCGGTCCGGGCCGTGCGCAATCACCTTCGCCTGCATCGAGTCATAGAAGGGCGGAATCTCCTGCCCCTCGCGCACGCCGTGGTCGATGCGCACGCCCTCACGCGCGGGCAGCGCCCACGTCAGCAGCCGCCCGGCCTGGGGCGCGTAGCCCTTCGCCGGGTCCTCCGCGCAGAGGCGGACCTCGATGGCGTGCCCCGACGCGGAAATCTCCTCCTGCGACCGGGGGAGCCTCTCTCCCGCCGCAACGCGGAGCTGCCACTCCACCAGGTCCAACCCGGTAATCAGCTCCGTCACCGGGTGCTCCACCTGGAGCCGCGTGTTCATCTCCATGAAGTAGAAGTCACCGCTCGGCGCCAGCAGGAACTCGATGGTCCCCGCCCCCCGGTAGCCAATGGCCCGGGCCGCCGCCACCGCCACCTCGCCCATGCGCGCGCGCAGCGCGGGGCTCACCGCCGGTGACGGGCTCTCCTCCACGATTTTCTGGTGCCGGCGCTGGACGGAACAGTCGCGCTCCCCCAGGTGCACCACGTTGCCGTGCGCGTCCGCGAAGACCTGGACCTCCACGTGCCGCGCGTCGATGACGGCCTTCTCCAGGATGAGCTCGCCGCTGCCAAAGGCATTCGCCGCCTCCGAGCGCGCCGCGCGCAGGGCCGCCCGGAGCTGCCCGGCCTCGGGCACCAGCCGCATGCCGCGTCCACCACCGCCCGCCGCCGCCTTCACCATCAGCGGGAAGCCGATGCGCTCGCCCTCCGTGGCCAGCGCCTCGTCCTCCAAGTCAGACGCTTCGTAGCCGGGGATGCAGGGCACGCCCGCCGCAATCATGCGCAGCTTCGCCTGGCGCTTGTTCCCCATCAGGGTGATGGCCTCGGCCTCCGGGCCGATGAACACCAGGCCCGCCTCACGGCACGCGCGCGCGAAGTCCGCGTTCTCCGACAGGAAGCCGTAGCCCGGGTGAATCGCCTCCGCGCCGGACGCCTTCGCCGCCTCCAGAATCTTCCCGATGACGAGGTAGGACTCCTTCGCCGGAGACGGGCCAATGGGCACCGCCTCATCCGCCGCCAGCACATGCGGCGCGGCGCGGTCCGCCTCGGAGAACACCGCCACGGTGCGGTAGCCCAGCCGCTGGCACGTCCGAATCACCCGGACGGCAATCTCGCCACGGTTCGCGATGAGGACCTTCTTGAAACGCTCCATCGTGTCCGCTCCTCTCACAGCCGCGCGACGCCGAACGTGTTGGGATGGACCTGCCGCCGCTTCGCCTCACGGCACACCGACAGCGCGAAGCCGAGCACCCGCCGCGTGTCCCGTGGGTCGATGAGCCCGTCATCGAACAGCCGCGCGCTGCCGTTGAACGGATGCGACTCCTTGTCGAACTGGTCGATGATGGGCTGGCAGAACGCCTTGATTTGCTCCTCGTCCACCACCTGCCCCTGCCGGGCCAGCTTCTCCCCGAAGACGATGGACATCACCTTCGCCGCCTGCTCACCGCCCATGACGGCGGTGCGCGCGTTGGGCCAGCCGAAGATGAAGCGCGGATGGAAGGGACGGCCACACATGCCGTAGTTGCCCGCGCCGAACGCGCCGCCAATCAGCACCGTGAGCTGCGGCACCGTCGCGTTGGCCACGGCCTGAATCATCTTCGAGCCGTGCTTCACGATGCCCCCCTGCTCCGGCTGCGTTCCCACCAGGTAGCCCGTGGTGTTCTGCAGGTAGAGGATGGGCGTGTCCTTCTGGCAGCAGAGCTGGATGAACTGCGCCGCCTTCGTGGCGCCGTGGGGCGAAATGGGCCCGTTGTTGCCGATGATGCCCAGCGGGTGGCCGTACAGGTTCGCCCAGCCGCAGACGGTGTGCGCGTCGTACTCGTCCTTGAAGCCGGTGAACTCCGAGCCATCCACGAGGCGCGCGATGACCTCGCGGCAGTCGTAGGGCCTGCGGTAGTCCACGGGTACCGCGCCGCAGAGCTCGTCGGGCGAGTACACCGGCTCGGCATACGAGGGACGCTCGGCGGACGGGAGCTGCGCGTTCCACCCCAGCTTCGCCACGATTTCCCGCGCCATGCGGATGGCGTCCGCGTCGTCCTCGGCCAGGTAGTCCGCGGTGCCCGCCACCGTGGCGTGCATCTGGGCGCCGCCCAGCTCCTCGTCCGTGGCGACTTCTCCCGTGGCCGCCTTGAGCAACGGCGGGCCCGCGAGGAACACCTTCGCCTTCTTCTTCACCATCACCACGTAGTCGGACAGGCCGGGCAGGTACGCGCCGCCCGCCGTGCTGGAGCCGTGCACCACCGTCACCTGGGGGATGCCCGCCGCCGACAGTCGCGCCTGGTTGTAGAAGGTCTCCCCGCCAGGGATGAAAATCTCCTGCTGGTACATCAGGTTGGCGCCGCCGCTCTCCACCAGCGACACCATGGGCAGCTTGTTCTCCAGCGCCAGCGCCTGGCCCCGCAGCGCCTTCTGCACACCCCAGGGCGACGCGGTGCCGCCCTTGATGGCGGAGTTGTTCACGAAGACGATGCACCGCACCCCGGACACGTAGCCGATGCCGATGATGCTGTTGCCACCCGCCAGCGAGCCGTCGCTGTCGTCGTGGTAGCCATAGCCACACAGCGTGGACAGCTCCAGGAAGGGCGAACCCCTGTCGAGCAGCAGCATCAGCCGCTCGCGGGGCAACAACTGCCCGCGCTTGTGGAACTTGTCCTTTGCCTGGTTCTCCGTGTGGCGGACCTTCGCCTCGATGGCGCGCAGCTCGGCGACGCGGGCCAGCATGTCCGCGCGGTTCGCCTGGAAGGACTCGGAGTTCGGGTCGATTCGCGAGGTGATTCGGGGCATCGGTCTACTCCTGTCCTTCGCGCAGCAGCGCCTCGGGAATGTCCATGTGCCGCGAGCGCAGCCACTCGCCCAGCGCCTTGCCCTGCGGGTCGAAGCGCGTGGACGAGGACACACCCTCGCCCAGCATCCCGTCGATGACGAAGTTCAGCCCGCGCAGGTTGGGGAAGACGTGCCGCTCAATGGGCAGCGGCGCCGCCTCTGGCAGCAGCTCCCGCAGCTTCTCCACCGTGAGCGCGTGCGCGAGCCACCGCCACGCCGCGTCCGTGCGCGCCCAGACGCCGATGTTCGCCGTGCCGCCCTTGTCGCCACTGCGCGCGGCGGCGATTCGCCCCAGCG
>JBKGHI010000569.1:0-1324 GCA_046520405.1 Myxococcus sp. 1LA | reverse complement strand
TGCTGCTTCAGCGCCGCTTCCACTTCGCCCAACTCGATGCGGTAGCCCCGCACCTTCACCTGCGTGTCCGCCCGGCCCAGGAACTCCAACGTCCCGTTCCCCAGCCACCGCGCCACGTCCCCCGTCCGGTACAGCCTCTCCCCCTCCCCAAACGGGCTCGGCACGAAGCGCTCCGCCGTCAACTCCGGACGCCCCACGTACCCCACCGCCAACCCGTCGCCTCCCACGTACAACTCACCCCTCACTCCCTCCGCCACCGGACACATGCTGCCGTCCAGCACGTACACCCGCGTATTCCCCACCGGCTTCCCAATGGGCACCGTCGCGCCCACGTCCTCCTCTGACTCCACCCGGTGCACGCTCGTAAACGTCGTCCCCTCTGTCGGCCCGTACCCGTTGAGGAGCACGCCGCCGCCCCTCACCCGCTCCCGCGCCCGCCCCACCGGCAGCACGTCGCCTCCCGCCAGCACCTGCCTCACCGCGCCGAGGGCCTCCGCCTGGTACGCCTGCATCTGCTCGAAGAGGGCCGCCGTCAGCCATAGCGACGTGACTCGCGCCTCTCTCAACGTGCGCCCCAGCGTCTCCAACTCCAGCGCGCCCTCCGGGTACACCACCAGCTTCCCTCCGTGCAGCAGCGCGCCCCATACCTCCAACGTCGACGCGTCGAAGCCCGTCGGCGCCAACTGCAGCCACACCTCCTCCGCCCCGAAGTCCGCCACCCCGCTTCCCACCACCAGCCGCGTCACTGCACGCTGCGGCACCCCCACTCCCTTCGGCTTCCCCGTGCTTCCTGACGTGAACATCACATACGCCAGGTTGGCCCCACCTACCCCTGACTGCGGATTCGTCTCCGGCTGCCGCGCGATGGACTCCCACTCCGTGTCCACGCACACCACCAACTCCGCCCCTGACGCCACCTCGTCCGCCAGCTTCTCCCGCGCCACCAGCAGCGCCACCCCCGCCTCCCCCTTCATCCACACCAGCCGCTCCAGCGGGTAGCTCGCGTCCAGCGGCACGTACGCCCCTCCCGCCTTCAGCACGCCCAGCACACTCACCACCCACTCCGCCGAGCGCTCCACGCACACCCCTACCCGCACCTCCGGGCCCACTCCCATTCCCCTCAGGTGGTGCGCCAACTGATTCGCACGCCGATTCAGCGCCGCGTACGTCAGCCGCTCCCCTCCCGCCTCCACCGCCACCGCGTCCGGCGTCCTCTTCACCTGCGCTTCGAACAACTCCGCCAGCGACGCCTCTCGCGGGTACTCCTCGCGCCGTCCGCTCCACTCCTCAACCACCCGCCGACGCTCCTCCGCTGTCATCAACG
>JBKGHI010000568.1:0-1329 GCA_046520405.1 Myxococcus sp. 1LA | reverse complement strand
CCACCAGCCGCTCGAAGGGCACTTCCTGATGCGCGTACGCCCCCAGCGTCACCTCGCGCACCTGCGCCAGTAGCGCCCGGAAGCTCTTCTCGGGTTGCAACTTCGCGCGCAACACCAGCGTGTTCACGAAGAAGCCAATCAGCCCCTCCGTCTCGGCCCTCGTCCGGTTTGCGATCGCTGTCCCGACGGACACGTCGTCCTGCCCTGAGTAGCGCGCCAGCACCGCCTGGAACGCCGCCAGCAGCACCATGAACGGCGTCGCGCTCTCCCGCTGCGCGAGTTGCTTCACTCCTTCCCAGAGCGCCTTCGGCCACTCCAACTCCGTTGTGGCCCCCCGGTACGTCTGAACCGCTGGCCGCACCTTGTCCGTCGGCAACTCCAAGGCCGCGGGTGCTCCTTCCAACTGGCCCCTCCAGTATCCGAGCTGCGCCTCTAGCACCTCTCCCTGGAGCCACTCGCGTTGCCAGACCGAGTAGTCCGCGTACTGCACCGCCAACTCCGCGAGCGGCGACTCGCGCCCTTGCGAATACGCCTCGTATAGGGCCACCAACTCCCTCACGAGGATGCCCATCGACCATCCATCCGACACGATGTGGTGCATCACCAGCACCAATACGTGCTCTCCCTCTGCCACCTTCAGCAGCGTCGCTCTGAGCAGCGGCCCCATTGCCAGGTCGAACGGGCGGAGTGCTTCTTCTTCCGCGAACTGCTTCACGCTGCTCGAATCAACCTCCAAGACCTCCAGCCGCGCCGTTGATTCGTCCGAGACGACCTGCACGGCTACTCCGTCCTGAGCACGGAACGTCGTGCGCAGGGACTCGTGCCGGCGCACCAGTTCACTGAAGCTGCGGCGCAACGCCTCGACGTCGAGCGTTCCGATCAGCTTCACGACGACTGGCACGTTGTAGAAGGCGCTGCCTGGCTCCAGTTGGTCGAGGAACCACAAGCGTTGCTGCGCGAACGACAGCGGCAAAGTTCCTTTACGGGAAACCCGCGTCAGCGGAGGCGCCTGAAGCACCGATGCCTCCGCGAGCGACTCCCCCAGCCGCAAGGCCAGCTTCTCCACCGTCGCCGCTTCGAAAACCTCCCGCAGTGGCAACTCCACCTGGAAGGCCTCGCGCACGCGCGATACCAACTGCGTGGCCAACAACGAATGGCCGCCCAGATCGAAGAAGTCGTCGTCCGCGCTGACGCGGTTGAGGTTCAGCACCTCGCTGAAGATGGCGGCGAGCTTCTGCTCCTCAGTTGTCCGGGGTGCCACGAAGTGCTCGGCCTTCTGGCCCTGTGCCTCCGGCGCGGGGAGCGCCTTGCGGTCCACCTTCCCGTTCG
>JBKGHI010000567.1:0-1336 GCA_046520405.1 Myxococcus sp. 1LA | reverse complement strand
CTGGGCGGGCAGGCCATGGTTGCATCGGCCGCGACCCGCCCCACTCATGAAGCAGGTATGGACTCCTTCATGAACGCCGCCGCGGTGCAGCGGCTTGAGAGGTACTTCCAGCAAATTGGCGACGTGCTGGGCGAGGAGAGTCGGCGCGGCTCGTTCGCCCTCTACGCCATGGGCTTGCTGGGCGAGGGGGAGCGCAAGAGCGTGGAGCCCATCGCCGCCCGCGCGTGTCCGGACCCCGAGCGGGTGGATGCCATGCACCAGCGACTGTTGCACTTCGCGGTGGACTCGAGGTGGAGCGACCGGGAGGTGCGGAGCCAGGCGGCGAGGTACGCGCTGGAGGCGATGACGCGGCGGGAGGCGGTGGAAGCCTGGATTGTGGACGACACGGGCTTCCTCAAGCAGGGCAAGCACTCGGTGGGTGTCCAGCGGCAGTACACCGGCTCGGCGGGGAAGGTGGCCAACTGCCAGATTGGCGTCAGCCTCAGCGTGGCCACCCGTACCGAGCACCTGCCCATCGACTTCGAGCTGTACCTCCCCGAGTGCTGGGCCAACGACGAGGCGCGCCGCCGCGAGGCCCGAATCCCCGCCGAGGTTGCCTTCCAAACCAAGCCCCAACTGGCGCTGCGAATGATTGAGCGAGCCGTGGAGGACGGCGTGGCGCCGGGTGTCCTCCTGGCGGACAGCGCCTACGGCAACTCCAGCGATTTCCGAGCGCGCCTTCGCGCGATGGGCTTGCACTACGCAGTCGCGGTGTCCTCTCAAACGGGTGTCCGCCTCCTGGATGCGAAGGGCCGTCCCCGAAAGGACGCGCAAAGCGTTTCGGACCTGGCCTGGCACATTCATGAACGAGGCGGCTTCCGACGGAGCACCTGGCGCCAGGGCACGCAAGACGCCTTGTCGGCACGCTTTGCCCTGCGCCGCGTCGTCGCCGCGGGCGTACCCCAACGAGAGCAGGAGCCCCTGGGGCTGCTCATCGAGTGGCGAGACGGTGAGCCCCAGCCCGCCAATTACTTTCTGATATCCCTGCCAGAGGGCAAAACGAAGAAGCAGCTCATCCGTCTGGTGATGCAGCGATGGAGAACCGAACGCGTCTACGAGGACCTCAAGGGGGAACTGGGCCTGGACCATTACGAAGGCCGCCGCTTCCCGGGCTGGCATCACCATGTCTCCGTCGCGCTGTGTTGCTACGCCTTCCTCGTAGCCGAACGCACGCGGCGTTTTCCCCCCTCGGCCCGAAGGGCGACTGAAGCCCACGCGCAGCCCCTCTCGGCCTGAACGACACTTCCACGACAGCTTCATCACCGCACGGCTCGCGATGGCGCGGGTGATTGCCACC
>JBKGHI010000566.1:0-1360 GCA_046520405.1 Myxococcus sp. 1LA | reverse complement strand
TGGGCGTCTGCCTCTATGACGTGCTGACGAATCCCCAGCCTGTGAGCGAAACGCCTCGCGTCCTGGTGGGGGCCCAGTGGCCTCCCCCCGCGCCGCACGCACTGAATCCGCGCGTGCCTGTGTCCTTGAGCGCGGCGGCCATGCACTTCATCGAGCGCCACCCCGAGAAGCGCGCCCCTTCCGCCGAAGTCATGCGGCGCGAGTTGGACGCGCTGCTACACGAAGAAGGAGAAGCGTGGACCGCGACGTTGCATGTCCCCACGCCGCACCTTCCGCTTGCCCTGGACGTGGCGCACAACGACGTGCCCCAGGATGAAGCGCAGCCCTCCACGCTGAAACGTGCCCCTGGGCGACGCGTGGTGGGCGCTGTGGCCTTCCTGGCGCTCCTGGCTGCCTCGCTTGCTGGCTACGTGGCCCTGCGCCCTATCTCGAAAGCGGAGAGGCCCAGCGCGCCCATTACGGCCCTTTCGGTGGGGGACACTGGTCTTACCTCCTCCCCGCCTCCTACCGTGCCCCCTCCCCCCCTGGCGTCGTCCCCTGGGGTAGCTTTGCCCCCTCCCGTACCTGTCGAGAAAGAAAGCCCTCCCGTGAAGCGCGTTCCTGCCCGAATCCTCCCGCCCGCCGAGTCCACCGCCAGGAAGCCGAAGGCCCTGGCCTCCCGTCCGAGCTGGCCCCCCTCGCCGTGGACTGGGTTCCTCAAGACGTGCGCGGGTGCGACCGCTACCGCCGCGCTTTCCCTCGGCTGTCCCGGTGCCCAGGTGCGGCCCGAGCCCGGTGACTGCCCCTCCGAAGCGCGCGAGGTCATGTTCAGTCGGCAGATGAAGGGCGGGCTGCGTCTGAGATCGGGAGATTCAGTGATTCTTACTCTCGACAGACGGCAACCCGGCATGATGTCGGAGCCGGGCTTCTATGAGGACGGGCCTGTAACTGGGGTGGTGGATGTTAGTGACGTGCGCGGGCTCCCAGAGGGGACGTTGCTCTCGGGCTACCTATGGACAAGCGGAGATGTGGCCATAGGGCGCTATACGGAGGCGCACCTGCCGGGTGGACGGACTGTTCCGGTGTGCGTTGTCCTGGGTAGCAAGGGGTACATGGAGAAGGGGCCCGATTCCAAACCAGGGGTGGCGCACCTCAATCGGTCGTTTCCGGCCTACTTCGTCGAGCGCTGGCCCTAGTTTCCCTCTGGGAGCGTAAAGAAACTTTGCAGATTTGGCCCATCCTGGTTCACTCAGGGTGAAGTGTAATTCGATCTTTTTAGACCTGACACGTCGTTCAACTCGGAACGGGCAGGCTGTACCTTGAGTTTGCCTTTGCGCGAATCCCTCTCGCGCGGGCACTCGGAGCTTCCTGCCCATGTCCA
>JBKGHI010000565.1:0-1363 GCA_046520405.1 Myxococcus sp. 1LA | reverse complement strand
CGAGGAGTTGGAGCCGCTGGCGCGCCAGTGGGTGCAGATGGCGCCGGAGGACGCGGCGGGCGTGCAGCGGCTGCAGGCGCTGTGCGTGGCGCTGTCGAAGTTCGACGAGGCGGCGGCGCTGGCGGGGCGGCTCGCGGGGCTGGCGGAGACGCAGCTGGAGCGCAACGAGTGGACGGCGCGCCAAGCCAAGCTGTACGCGGAGCGGCTGGGCCGTCAGGAGGACGCGACGGACCTGTTCCTCGGCTTGCTCTCCGAGAACGTCTCCACCGGCGTGGTGGTGGGCGGGCTGGAGCGGCTGGCGGCGGCGGGCATCCGCACGGCGGAGGTGACGGAATCGCTGGCGACGCACTACGGCCGCAGCGGTGACCACCAGCGGCAGGTGGCGGCGCTCCAGCAGCAGTTGGAGGTGACGACGGAGGCGGCGGCCCGCAAGCGCCTCTTCGCGTTGCTGGCCAGCATCCACGAGAAGCAGCTGGCGGACAGCCGCGCGGCCTTCGACGTGCGGGTGCGCGCGCTGCGCGAGGACGCGAAGGACGAAGGGGCCCGCGCCGAGGCGCTGCGGCTGGCCAGGGATTTGTCCGCGCACGCGGAGCTGGGACGTGTGCTGCGCACGCTGGCCTCCGAGTCCGAGGACCCCGCGGTGGCCGTGCCGTTGCTGTTGGAGGCGGCGAGCCTGGCGGAGGAGGGCGCGCTCGCGGCGGAGGCCATCGCGGCGCTGGAGGCGGCGGTGGGCCGCGCGCCCGAGTCGAACGGTGTGCTGCAGCGGCTGGTGCGCCTGTACGGGCGCGCGGGCCGGTCCGCGGACGCGGAAGGATTGCTGCGCAAGCGCATCCAGGGGGCGCGAGGGCCGGAGCGGCTGGAGCTGCTGCTCCAGTTGGTGGACCTCAACACGGAGCTGGGCCGTGACGCCCAGGCGGCCGAGGCGCTGCAATCCGCGCTCGCGCACGGCGCCGAAGAAGGCCGGCACCTGCCGCGCCTGGCGGAGCTGTACGAGAAGGCCGGCCGCACGCGGGAGCTGGGTGACACGCTGGCGCGGATGATCGCGCTGGCCGAGTCGGCGGGAGACGCGGACAAGGTGGCGCGGCTGAAGCTGCGTCGTGCGCACCTGCTCCAGGAGTCGCAGGACGGCAGCGCGGAGGCGGTGCAGAGCTACGCGGACATCCTGCTCCAGCGCCCCACGGACCCGGATGCGCTGGCGGCGTTGGAGGCCATGCTCGCCTCGGGCCCCGCGCGTGAGGCGGCGGCGCGGGTCCTGGTGCCCGCCCTCGAGCGAAGCAAGGAACACCGCAAGCTGGTGGCCACGCTGGACGTGCTGGCGGAAGTGGCGAAGGACGACGGCGCGCGCGTGCAGCGCTGCGGCAGC
>JBKGHI010000564.1:0-1369 GCA_046520405.1 Myxococcus sp. 1LA | reverse complement strand
TGGGCGTCTGCCTCTATGACGTGCTGACGAATCCCCAGCCTGTGAGCGAAACGCCCCGCGTCCTGGTGGGCGCCCAGTGGCCTCCCCCCGCGCCGCACGCACTGAATCCGCGCGTGCCCGTGTCCTTGAGCGCGGCGGCTATGCACTTCATCGAGCGCCACCCCGAGAAGCGCGCTCCTTCCGCCGAAGTCATGCGGCGCGAGTTGGACGCGTTGCTACACGAAGAAGGCGAGGCGTGGACGGCGACGTTGCATGTACCCACGCCCCGCCTTCCGCTGGCCCTGGACGTGGCGCATAACGACGTGCCCCAGGACGAAGCGCCGCCACCCACGCCGAAGCGTGCCCCTGGACGGCGCGTAGCGGGCGCTGTGGCCCTCCTGGCGCTCGTTGTGGCCTCGCTGGCGGGCTACGTGGCTCTACGCCCCACGGCCCCAACACAGCAGGCACAGCGGCTTGTGGAGCCCCCCGCGCCGCCTCCGCCAACGGATGCTGGCGCCATTGAGCCGGTGGCTTCCCCCGTCCCTCCTACACCCCCTGTGTCGTCCCCTGGGGTAGCTTTGCCCCCTCCCGTACCTGTCGAGAAAGAAAGCCCTCCCGTGAAGCGCGCTCCCGTTCCGATGTCCCCTCCCGCCGAGTCCACCGCCAGGAAGCCAAAGGCTCTGGCCTCCCGTCCGAGCTGGCCCCCCTCTCCGTGGGCGGGGTTCATCAAGACGTGCGCGGGTGCGACTGCTGCCGCCGCGCTCTCCCTCGGCTGTCCGAGTGCCCAGGTACGACCAGAACCCGGTGCCTGCCCTGCGGAGGCTCGCGACGCCATGTTCAACAGGGCGAACAAGAACGGGCTGCGTTTGCGCCCAGGGCAAGCGTTCATGCTCACCTTGGACATTCGCCAACCCGGACCATTGAGTGAAGGGGGCTTCTATTCCGACGGGCCAGTGACGGGAACGGTGCGCATCAGTAGCTTGCCGGGTCTCCCAGAAGGGACTCGACTCTCAGGCTACCTGTGGACAAGTGGAGAGGTTGCGGTGGGGCGCTACACAGAGGCACAGCTTCCAGACGGCCGAACTGTTCCGGTGTGCGTCGTCCTCGGGCGTGAGGGGTACATTGAGAAGCATCCTGAATCCAAACCAGGGGCCGCGTTTCTCAACAAGTCAGTTGCAGCCTATCCCGTCGAGCGCTGGCCCTAGTTTCGCTCTGAGTGCGTAAAGAAACTTTGCAAATCTGGCCCATCTTGGTTCACTCGGAGTGAATGAGATTTCCATCTTTTTAGACCTGACACGTCGTTCAACTCGGAATGGGCTGGCGGTACCTTGAGTCTGCCTTTGCGCGAATCCCTCTCGCGCGGGCACTCGGAGCTTCCTGCCCATGTCCA
>JBKGHI010000563.1:0-1390 GCA_046520405.1 Myxococcus sp. 1LA | reverse complement strand
ACTGGCAACGGCAGCGCGCGGGCCGCGGCGGCGACGGATGACGGCGACCTGTCCCTGCTGGTGTCCCCGGAGGACGACCCCGAGCTGGCCTACCTCAAGCGCACGTACCGCGCCGAGTTCAGTGACTGCTTCTCCACCGCGCTCCTCGCGCTGGAGCCGCGCCAGCGCAACGTGCTGCGCCTGAAGTACCTGGATGGTTTGAGCATCGACCAGCTCGCCGCGCTGTACGGGGTGCACCGCTCCACCACGGCGCGCTGGGTGCTGGGCGCGCAGGACACCCTGCTCCAGCAAACGCGGCTGCGGCTCACCGAGCGCCTGCGCCTCACGTCCTCGCAGTTGGACAGCGTGCTGCGCCTCATCTCCAGTCAGCTCGACGTGAGCCTCAGCCGCCTGCTGCGCTCACGCATGGACGGCTGAAGCGCGCGCCCCATGGCCTGCCTGGATGAAAACACCTTCGTCTCGCTGCTGATGGGAGACCTGCCTCCCGCGCGCGCCGCGGAGGTGGATGCGCACCTGGACACCTGCCCCGCCTGCCGCCGCATGGTGGCGGAGGCCCTGCGGGCACAGACACCCGACGACAACCCTCCCGGCGCGCCCACCGTGGTGACGCATCCCCGGTCCCCCTCGGGAGAAGGCCCCTCGCTGGAGCGAGGCACCGCGGTGGGCCGCTACCTGGTGCTGGAGCGGCTGGCCTCCGGCGGCATGGGCGTCGTCTACAGCGCGTATGACCCGGAGCTGGACCGGCGCGTGGCGCTCAAGCTGCTGCGCGTGGCGGCCCTGGGCCTGGAGGCGGAGCAGGGCCGCGCGCACCTGCTGCATGAAGCCCAGGCCATGGCCCGCGTCTCGCACCCGCACGTGGTGCCCGTCTACGACGTGGGCACCTTCGGGCCGCAGGTGTTCCTCACCATGGAGCTGGTGGACGCGCGGACGCTGCGTCCCTGGCTGAAGGCGGAGCCCCGCTCCTGGCGGCAGGTGCTGGCGCTCTTCCTGGACGCGGGCCGGGGCCTCGCCGCGGCGCACGCGGCGGGCGTGGTCCACGGCGACTTCAAGCCGGAGAACCTGCTGGTGGGCCAGGACGGCCGCGTGCGCGTCACCGACTTCGGCCTCGCGCGCAACGCCAACCCGCTGGACGACGTGTCGCCTCTGTCGGGAGGCACGCCCGCGTACATGGCCCCGGAGCAGATGGAGGCCCCCGCGCCCGCGGATGCCCGCAGCGACCAGTTCGCCTTCTGCGTCGCGCTGTACGAAGCCCTCCATGGCGAGCGCCCCTTCGCCGCCACCACCCCGCACGAGCTGCTGGCGGAGGTCCGCGCCGGCAAGGTGCGGCCCGCGCCCCGGGGCACCCAGGTCCCCCCGTGGCTGCGGCGCGTGCTGCTGCGCGGGCTGTCCG
>JBKGHI010000562.1:0-1405 GCA_046520405.1 Myxococcus sp. 1LA | reverse complement strand
CCCAGCCGCAGCGTGACGGACGCCCAGCTGGGCGACGCCTTCTGGGCCTCGGCCAGGAGCAGGGCCAACGGCTTGCGCGGCGTCTCCGTCCCGGGCGCCGGCACCTTCACCGACGACGAGCCCGGCGGGCCCTGCGTCGCGGGCGGCGTGTTGCCCGTCAGGGTGAAGACTAGGTTGGAGGCCCACTTGTACGAGATGACCATGCCCGACGCCGTCAGCACGATGAGCACCGGCAGCGACCAGAAGCCGATGACGTTGTGCCAGTTCCAGTCGCGCGCCTTGCCCTTCAGGCCGCGCCGGAACCACAGCGACGGCCGCATCGCGCGCAGCGTCCACTTGCGGGGCCACCACAGGTACAGACCGGAGATTCCCAGGAACAGGAACACCGTGTTGCTCGCGCCGGTGATGGCCTTGCCCACCGGACGGTTGTCCCCGCTGGCGACCAGCCACCGGTGCAGCTCCACGTTCCACTGGAAGAAGCCGCGCAGGCCCACCGCGCCGTTGCCCAGCACCTCGCCGGTGTAGGGATTGACGTAGGTCACCGAGCCCCGGCCGATGCTCACGAGCACCGCGGAGTCCGGCTCCGGGAAGACCGTCACCCCGGAGGGCTGCCCGTCGGTGCGCACCGCGCGGACGCGCTCGACCAGTTCCTCCACGGAGAGACGGGGCGCGCCTGGCGACGGCACCTGCACCGTCCGGACATCACGCTCGGCCCATTCGATGATCTGCTTCTCGAAGGCGATGACCACGCCCGTGAAGGACATGATGGCAATCACCAACCCGGTGACGACACCGGCGATGAGGTGAATCCAGAAGATGATGTTTCGAAAGGTGCGCATGAAACGGCTCTAGCGCGGGCCGGAGCCCACGCTGGCAAGACAGGAGGGAACCCGGCGCGTCACCGCGCCGGAGCTCACTGCAGGTTGAAGTCGACCGGTACGTCGATCATGACCCGCGCCAGCCGCCCCGACCGGCCCAGCGCGGGTGTGAAGTGCCACTGGTTGACGGCGGCAATGGCCGCGGCATCCAGCGCGGGCACCGAACGCATCACCTTGGTGTGCTCCGGCTCCACTCGGCCGTCCGTCCCGACGATGACGCGCACCACCACCCGGCCCTGGATGTTCCGCTGCTTCGCCATCCGCGGATAGACCGGCGCGACATGCTTGAGGACCGTGGGAGGCCGCGTCACCTGCTTCAGGGTCAGCGCGTCGCCGGTGCCGCCAATGGCCGTCGAACCGACGATTCCACCGACCGTGCCCCCCACGACACCGCCGACCACGCCTCCCGCCACCCCGCCCGCCACGGCGGGGCCGCTGTCCGTCGCGGGCTCCGCCTTCGCCACCTCGGGCGCAGGCTCGGGCGTGGGTTCGGGGACGGGCTCCGGCTCGGGGGGCGTCTCCGGTTT
>JBKGHI010000561.1:0-1407 GCA_046520405.1 Myxococcus sp. 1LA | reverse complement strand
GTCACCGCGGGCACCAGCTCCGGCTCCCCGGTGCGCAGCACGCGCAACAGGCCCACGGGCGCGTCGTCCCGCAGCTCGGTGCGGGTGGGCAGCGCGCCGGAGCGCTCCTGCTGCGTCGGGTCCAGGCAGGCCGCCGCCACGCGCGTCACCCAGGGACCCTGCTCCAGCGCGTCCACCAGGCACCAGTCCGCCAGGTCCGGCACCGCCAGGTGCGCCAGCAGCGTGTACATGCCCTGCGGATCCGGCGGGTGGGTGAAGAGCGTCGTCATCGCCTGGTAGAGGAAGGAGCGGCGGCGCTCGGCCTGCTCCACCTCCGCCCGCGCGGCCAGCTCCAGCTCCATGGCGCGGGAGAACACGGCCTCCGCGTCGGTGAGGAGCCGCGCCGTCACCAGCACGCAGCCGGTGCTCCCGTCGTCGGAGGTCAGCGGGCTGAGCACCAGCGCGTGACGCCGGGGGCCCGTCTGCGTGGCCCAGGGCACCTCCAGGTCGCAGGTGTCCTGGGTGAGCATCACCCGCCCGCGCGCCGTCTCCAGCCGCGCCAGCTCCTCGGGCGGGAAGCCCAGCTCGCCCCAGTGCCTGCCCACCAGCTCCTCGGGAAGCCGGCCCACCGTCCGCGCGCCGGCCTGACTGCACACCAGCACCCGGCCTGCCTCATCCAGCACGTAGGACGGGTCGGGGAGCGCGGCGAAGACAGAGGCGAGGGATGCGGGGAGTCGAGCTGCCATGGGGGAACGGGCCTGGAATGAGGCCCCCATCATGACATCGGCCAGACGCCAAGCCATCCCGGCACCCGGCGATTCCTCCAGATGTTTTAAAATCCAATATTCTGGCGCAGGTAACTCAAACTCCCGGGTTACTCCGGAACGCGGCGGTAAGCCTGCTTGCCAGGTCGGGCAGGGCGACGACTTCGTGGGCCAGGTTGGCGCCCACCACCACGCCGGGCATGCCGTAGACGACGGAGGACTGCTCGTCCTGGGCCAGGATGTGGCCTCCGGCGCCGTGGAGCTCGCGCACGCCCTCCAGGCCGTCCTGGCCCATGCCGGTGAGGATGACGGCGAGCGAGGCGGGGCCATAGGCGCGGGCCACCGAGCGGAACATCCACGTCGCGGAGGGCCGGAAGCCATTCACCGGCGCGGCCCGGGAGACCTCCGCCCGGCCCTCGCCCCGCACTCCGAGGTGGCGATCATCCGGCGCCAGGTACACGTGGCCGGGGAGCAGGGGCTCGCCATCCTCCGCCACCTTCACGGGCAGGGGGCCCGCGGTGCGCAGCCAGTGGGCCAGGCCCTGGCTGAAGCCAATGGCGATGTGCTGCACCACCAGCAGGGGGACGGGGAAGCTGGCGGGCAGCTCGGACAGCAGGCGGAAGAGGGCGGCGGGCCGCCGGTGGAGGCGGCCAGCGCCACCACG
>JBKGHI010000560.1:0-1407 GCA_046520405.1 Myxococcus sp. 1LA | reverse complement strand
CAGCGCCCCGCGAAACACGACGCCCAGCAGCCGGTCCACAACCGCATGTGCCGAGTCCGTCTCGGTAGGGCCCTCGCTTCGCTCGGGGACGCACGACGCCACGTCGAAGACGCCACCGGCAAGGGATGCAACCTGCTCCGCCAGCTCCGGACTCTGCCCGGCCAACTCTTCAACACAGTGAGCCAGCAAACGAGCAAGATGCTCTAGCCTTGCCCTGACCGACCCGTGAGAATTACGCCCACCACATGCTCCAGCTACGCTGTCGCCCGAAGACTTCCTGGTGTTACCCATGGGACTATGAGCCGGCCACCGGCGACGCGCGCTTCGACGAGGACCCGGACAAGGCTGGCGCATGAGCCTTGGCGCGGTGACGCCATGATTGTCGGGACGGCGGGCCACATCGACCATGGCAAGACGTCCCTGGTGAAGGTGCTGACCGGCATCGACACCGACCGGCTGAAGGAAGAGAAGCGCCGCGGCATCACCCTGGAGCTGGGCTTCGCCCACCTGACGCTGGATGACGGCGCGGTGGCCGGCGTGGTGGATGTTCCGGGCCACGAACGCTTCGTGAAGGCCATGGCCGCCGGCGCGGGCGGCGTGGACCTGGTGGTGCTGGTGGTGGCCGCGGACGAAGGGGTGATGCCCCAGACGCGCGAGCACCTGGACATCTGCCGGCTGCTGGGCGTGAGGGCCGGCGTCATCGCGCTCACCAAGGCGGACACGCTGGCGGAGCTGGGGCCGGAGTGGCGCGCGCTGGTGGAGGCGGACCTGGCCGCGCTCACGGTGGGGACCTTCCTGGAGGCGGCGCCGGTGGTGGCCTGCTCCTCCAGGACGGGCGAGGGGTTGGACGCGCTGCGGGCGGCGCTCACCCGGGCCGCGGCCGCGTTGCCCGAGCGCTCCTCGGAGGGGCCCGCCTTCCTGCCCGTGGACCGCGTCTTCACCATGAAGGGCTTCGGCACGGTGGTGACGGGCACGCTGCTGTCGGGCGCGCTGTCGGTGGATGAGGCGGTGTCGCTGCTGCCGGGTTTGCCGGGCCCGCTGCGCGTGCGCGGGGTGCAGCGGCATGGCGCCGCCGTGTCCGTCGTGGAGGCGGGCCAGCGCGCGGCGGTGAACCTCACCGGCGTGGAGCCGGAGGACCTGCACCGGGGCATGGTGCTGGTGCGCGCGGGCGAGCTGCCGGAGACGCGCATGCTCGATGTCGAGTTGACGCTGCTGCCCGCGGCCCGGCGCCGCTGGCTCGCCGCACCAAGCTGCTGCTGCACCTGGGCACCACGCAGGTGGAGGCCACGGTGGCGCTGCTGGACGTGGAGCGGCTGGAGCCCGGCGAGACGACGCTGGCGCAACTGCGGCTGGGCACGCCCGTGGGGGCCTTGGTCGGGGCAGCGCTTCATCTTGCGCGGCGCGCGC
>JBKGHI010000055.1:5000-40068 GCA_046520405.1 Myxococcus sp. 1LA | reverse complement strand
AGCGCCTCCAGCAGCGCCTTCGCTCACGTCTGCAGACGCGCGCGGGCCGCGCACAGCTCCGCGAGCGGGTCGGCGTCGAGCATAGCCTGGCACATCTCGCCAACCGCCAGGGCCCGAAGGCCCGCTACCGTGGCACGCGCCGCAACCTCTTTGACCTCAGGCGACTCGGGGTCGTCCAAAACCTTGAGGTTGCCGCGCGCTACCAGCTCGCGGCATGACCTAACCTGTTCGACGCTCTAGGCGCTTCGTCCCGGGCCGGGCAATGACAGACGCATGCGCGCCGTCCGGGTGGGCTCCAAAAAGAGGGTGTCCCTTGTCACGCGGACATGGGCTCGCATAGAAGGCCGCGCATGCTTCGCAAGCCTTTGCTTTCCCTGCTGCTCGGCGTGTCTGTCCTTTCCTCCGCGTGCTCCGACGACCCAAAGCCGGACCCGGCCGTGCTCATCATCGACCGGGAGGCGGTCGACTTCGGTGAGCTGGAGGTGGGCCAGACCTCCCCCGAGCAACTCTTCACCGTGCGCAATGCGTCTCCGTGGCCCGTGCAGTCCGTGTCCGTCAAGATGGAGGGCAGCGGGTTCACCATCGCCGCCAACACCTGCGAGCGCTTCCTCGACGCGGGCATGGAGTGCGAGGTGCGGGTGCGGTTCTCGCCCCGGCTTGCGGGGCCGAACGAGGCCTTCCTCCGGGTGGAGGGGGCTCCCGAGGTGGACAGCGCGGTCCTCAAGGGCATGGGCGTTGGCTATGTGGTGGTGCGGAGCCTGCCCGGTGATGGCTCGCGCGTGGTGGCCGAGGGAGACGACTGGTCCTGCTCCGAGCCGTGTACGGTGTCGGTCCGCAAGGCGCGGGTGACGCTCCGAGCATTGCCGGCGGGCTTGCCCACCTGGGGTGGGGACTGCGCCGTGGCGGCCGGTGGCGACTGCGCGCTCACCATCGACGGGACGAAGGTCGTCTCCCTGGAGAAGCTCGAGTCCTCCCTGCGGTGGGAAGTGCGGCTGAGCGCCCAGCCTCGGAGCGTGGCGGTCACGACCGACGGCGACATCCTCGTCCTGGAGGCCGGGCAGTTGCTGCGGTTCGACGCCACCGGGCAACTGCTCTGGTCAGTCCTCGTGAGCGGCGGGCTGAAGATGGGCCTGGACGGCGAGAACACCGCCTACGTCGTGGATTTCTCCGGGCGGGTGACCCGGTACAGCAGGGGAGGGCTGGCGCTGTGGACCTCTTCAGAGTCCACCGAAGCGCGCAGCGGGCACCAACTCGCCGTGAGCGCCAGCGGGCATGCGTATGTGTTGTTGGACCTGGGCCCCGGCGGGAGCCTGTCTCGACTCAAGCTCATCGCCCTCTCGCCGCAGGGGACCGAGCGCTGGAGCCTGCTCCTCGATGAGGGCGAGCTCAACTTCGCCTCCGGTCTGGCGGTGAGTGCCCAGGGGGAGGTCTATGTGTCCGCCAGCGCGTTCAACCGGAACGTGGCGACCGGGGAGTCGGTGCTCGTGAAGTCCTACTTCCGGAAGTACAGCGTCGAGGGGGCCCTCCAGTGGGAGACGCAGGACAATTGGGGCCTCTTCGCGGTCAACGCCGAGGGCGCGACGAGCACCCTCCTTCCCGACTATATGCCCACCGGCGGCTTCACCCATTACTGGATTGGCGCGAACGGGAACTTTCAGTGGAGCGAGACCATCGCGAGCGGGCCGGGCGTGGTCTCCCTGCTGACCTTCACGTCCCCCAGCTCGCTGCTCATCGGTGGATATGAACTCCTGCAGGGCGGGGTGCAGGGCCGGGGCTGGTTCTCGGCGATGGACGTCACGGCACGCACTCCCGGCCCGGTGATCTACGTCGAAGACAGCGTGGGGGTGGCAGGCCCGGTCCATATCCGCGGTCTCGCGCGCACCCCCGCGGGCCATGCCGTGGTGATTGGCGCTACCAGCCAGAGCTACAATGAGGGCTACATCTGGTTGTTCGACGCGCGCATGCTCACGGGCGTGCCGTAGCGCCCTCTGCCGCTCCGCACCCAGCGCATCCGGGGACGGCGGGCAAGGTGTTCGCGCTCCAGCTCCAGGGCCCGCCGTCCTGCTGGAGCGCGAGCGACTGGGCGTCGCCAGCGGCGGAGAGGTCTCCCTCCCAGAGGGAGACTCCCGCGCTCAACGAACAGGCCTCTCCCCTGAGGCGGTCGTCGGAGCGCCCTCCGCCCCATACCCGCCGGAGCGGTTGACCGGACTCCACGCCGGCTCCAGCGCGGGCAGGGGCGCCATCAGCGGCGCGTATTCCTCGGCGCCCCACACCACGCGGCCCGCGACGACCGTCAGCACCGCGCGGATGTCCGGGATGCGGGCCTCCGGCACGGCGAAGTAGTCCGCGTCCAGGAGCGCGAAGTCCGCCAGCTGTCCCGGCGCCAGGCGCCCCTTGGTGGCCTCCTCCCCGCTGAACCAGGCGCTGCCCACCGTGTACAGGCGCAGGGCCTCTTCACGCGTGAGTCGGCGCTCGGGGGGCACCACCTCCAGCCCGCCCACGGTGCGGCCGGACACGGCCCAGGCCAGGGCCACCCAGGGGTTGTAGGTGTCCACGCGCGTCGCGTCCGTCCCCAGGCCCACGGGCACGCCCAGGTCCAGCATCGTGCGCAGCGGCGGCGCGTCCGCGGCGGCGTGGGCGCCGTAGCGCTCCACGAAGTACTCCCCCTGCATCGCCATGCGGCTCTGCACCGCCACCCCGCCGCCCAGCGCCTGGATGCGCTTCAGCGTCTCCGGAGACGCCGTCTCCGCGTGGTCCACCGTCCAGCGCAGGCCGTCCAGCGGCGTGGCGCGGTTCACCTTCTCGATGACGTCCAGGAAGCGGCGGATGGACTCGTCATAGGTGCCGTGGATGCGGAAGGGCCAGCGGTGCTGGACGAGCAGTTGGATGACGGGCTCCAGCGCCGCCTCCATGCCGTGGCCCAGCTCTGGCCGCTCCTCCAGGAAGTTCTCGAAGTCCCCCGCCTCCCAGACGAGGTTCTCCCCGCCGCCCGCCATCAGGTAGCCGTTGGGCGTGAGCAGGCCCTTCTTCGCGCCGGGCATCGTCATGCCCACCCAGCGCTGGTAGTCCGTCAGCTCCCGGCCGCGCTGCTGCGCGAAGAGGTAGTAGGCGATGCGCAGCGTCAGCGCGTCCTGGTCCGCCAGCTCCTCGATGACGGAGTAGTCGTCCGGGAAGTTCTGCCCGCCGCCGCCCGCGTCGATGACGCTGGTGAGGCCGAAGCGGTTGTACTCGCGCAGGAAGTGCCGCGTGGAGAGGAGCTGCTGCGCGCGCGTCAGCTTCGGCGCGCGAGCCAGCGTGCTGTAGAGGATGAGCGCGTCGGGCTTCGCCAGGATGAGGCCGGTGGGCTGGCCGTCCGGGCCGCGGACGATTTCCCCGCCGGGCGGGTTGGCGGTGGCCGCGTCCCAGCCCAGCGCCTTCACCGCCGCGCGGTTGAGCAGGGCCCGGGCGTAGAGGTGCAGCACGAAGGTGGGCGTGTCGCCGGTGGCGGCGTTGATTTCCTCCAGCGTGGGCATGCGCCGCTCGGCGAACTGGAACTCGCTCCAGCCGCCCACCACGCGCACCCATTCGCCCGGCGGCGTCACGCGGGCCTGCTCGCGCAGCATGTCCAGCGCCTGGTCCAGGCGCTTCACGCCGTCCCAGCGCAGCTCCAGCGCGTAGTTGAGGCCGCCGCGGATGACGTGGTTGTGGCTGTCGTTGAGGCCGGGGATGAGCCGGCGTCCGGCCGCGTCCAGCACGCGGGTGTCCGGCCCCACGTGGGCGCGGATGTCCTCTGTTGTGCCCACGGCGAGCACGCGCCCGTCCTTGATTGCCAGCGCCTGCGCCTCCGGGCGCTGCGAATCCAACGTGGTGATGCGGGCATCCAGGACGACGAGGTCCGCGGTGTCTGCGTCACCGGGCGGACGGACGGCGCGCGGCGAACACGCGGAGAGGGTGAGGAGGACAGCGGCGGTCAGGGACAGCAGGCGGCGGACCTTCGGGAAGGACATGGAAGACGCTCGGGAGTCACGAGAAGGGGAGACACGAAGCCCCTGGCGCCCACGGGGTGCTGCGAGCCGTGGGCGGCAGGGGCCGGGGACGACCATTGGGACAGACTCAGTGCGCGTTCGCCGCCTTGCCACCCTCCTGCGCGTTGAACATCTCCTTGGCGTAGAAGATACCGGTGCCGTACGCGCCGCCGTGCTGCTTCGCGATGCCGGTGGTGGCCTCGTAGGTGGCGCCGCGGGCCCAGTCGCGCTGGTACTCGAGCAGCACCTGCATCCAGGTGACGGGAATCGCGCCGGCCTGCACCATGCGCTGCACGGCCATGTCATGCGCCTCCTTCGTCGTGCCGCCGGATGCGTCCGTCACCACGTACACCTCATAGCCCTCGTCAATGGCGCTCAGGGCCGGCATCACCACGCACACCTCGGTCCACAGGCCCGCCATCACCAGCTTCTTGCGGTTCGTCTTCTTCACCGCGGCGTGGAAGTTCACGTCCTCCCACGAGTTCATCGTGGTGCGGTCAATGGGCTTCTGCTCCGGGAAGACGGCCTGGAGCTCCGGGAAGATGGGGCCGCTGAAGCTCTTCGCCGCCACCGTGGTGAGCACCGTGGGCACGTTGAAGGCCTTGGCCGCCTTCGCCAGTCCCACCGTGTTGTTGAGCAGCACCCCGCGGTCGATGTTGCCCACGGCGAAGGACATCTGCGGCTGATGGTCGATGAAGAGGACCGCCGAGTTCTGCGGCGTCAGCAGCCGCTTGCTGGGCTGGGCACCTTGCTTCGATTGCGCGACGGCCACGGTCGACAGCAGCACACCGGCGAGCAACACACTGCGAGGATTCAAGGCGAACATGGGCGACTCCAGGACATGGGCAGCCAGCGCGGGCCGGCACGCGGCCTCGCCAGCTGCGAGTTGAAAAACGGTGGGCTTGTGGAAATGGCACCCAGGCGAGCGCTTCCGCTGGGGGGCCGCGGTGCGCTTTGGCCGCCGCGATGAAAGGCACTATGCGGCCAGGCGGGGGCACGCACTAGCCGGGTGGCGGGTAACGGACTGTTCCATGGGGCGTACCAATTCCCGCCGCTGTTGCACCCACTGTCAGCGGCGTCCGGGCTGGTACAGTCCTCCGTCCACGGAGGTCCCGCTGGAGAGCCTGTCCATGACGACCGTTCGCAAGGTGATGCTCGTCGACGACGAAGATGACATCCGCACCATCGGCAACCTCAGCCTCAGCCGGGTGGGCGGATGGCAGACGGTGCTGGCCGCCTCGGGCTCGGAGGCCCTGGAGAAGGGCAGCGCGGAGAAGCCAGACCTCATCCTGCTGGACGTGATGATGCCCGGCATGGATGGGCCCACCACCTTCGGCAAGCTGCGCGCGCAGGTGGCCACGGCGCACACGCCCATCATCTTCATGACGGCGAAAATCCAGAAGCAGGAGGTCGCCCGCTACCTGGAGCTGGGCGCGTTGGGCGTCATCGGGAAGCCCTTTGACCCCATGACGTTGCCCCAGGAGATTCGCAAGCTGGTGCCAGGATGAGCCAGGGGCTTCGCCTCTCACGCCGCTCGGGGGTGTTGGCCGCGGGCGCGCTGCTGCTGCTGTGTGGCCTGTTCGCCATGGGCCGCCCCTGGGCCACGTCCGACAATGACCGTTACCGCAGCGCGATGCGGCACCTGCGCGTGGCCAGCGGCGACCTGGAGATGGACGTCCTGCGTGAACGCCTGGGCCTGCGCACGCTGCACGGCACGGACGCGGAGGACTTCGCCGCGCTGAAGGCCCGCGCGGACGCGCTCCGGCAGTTCCCCTCCTTCCTGTCCGACATGGACCGCCGCACGATGAACGCGGCGTTGGACTTGTTCGTGAGCGCGCTGGATGAGAGCGCCGTGCTGCTGGAGCGGGTCCGCGCCGCGGACGCGCGCGGCGAGAAGGCCGAAGCGGACGCGGCCCTCCAGGCCCTCCTGGAAGGCACCGCCAGCACGCGGGCGGACCGCGTCATCAACACCTACCTGGAGCTCTACGAGCACACGCAGGAGCGCAACGAGCGCTCGCGCATCGTCTTCTTCGTCGTCTCGCTGGCGCTGGTGGCCTACGTGCTGGTGGTGATGGTGCGGCTGTCGAGCGCCACCGCCGACCTGGCCACGCTCAACGCCGACCTGGAGCGGCGGGTGGAGGAGCGCACCCGCGCCCTGTCCGCGGCCAACGGCGAGCTGCGCGCCAACGAGGCGCGCAAGGCGGCCATCCTGGAGGCCTCCCCGGACGGCATCCTCCTGCTGGATGGGGGTGGAGACCTGCTGGAGTTGAACCCCGCGGCGCGGCGCACCTTCCAGTTGCCGGACGCGGACGGGGTGGGGCGCAACTTCCTGGCCCTGGCGCTGCCGGCGTCGCTGCCCGCGGGCGCCGGCAGAAGGTGCTGGCCGCCACCCGGGACACGGCCCCGGGGCAGGCCACCCGGCTGGAGTCGCCGTGCCTGCGCGCGGACGGCAGCACCTTCCCCGCGGAGCTGACCATCGCCCGCGTGCCCGGAGAAGGGCCGCCGCGCTTCACCGCCTTCGTGCGCGACATCACCGAGCGCAAGGAGGTGGAGCGGATGAAGAACGAGTTCATCTCCACCGTCAGCCACGAGCTGCGCACGCCGCTCACCTCCATCCGCGGCTCCCTGGGCTTGCTGGAGGGCGGCATCATGGGCGACTTGCCGCCCCAGGCCGTGGACATGGTGCGCATCGCCCGCACCAACACGGAACGCCTCATCCGCCTCATCAACGACATCCTCGACCTGGAGAAGATGGAGGCGGGCAAGCTGGAGCTGAAGGTGGCCACCCTGGAGTGCGCGGAGCTGGTGGAAGCCACCTTCGCGGGCGTGAAGGGCATGGCGGACGGGGCCGGCGTGTCGCTCCACGCCGAGGTGTCGGGCTCGCCGCAGGTGTCCGGAGACAGGGACCGGCTGGTGCAGGTGCTCACCAACCTGGTGTCCAACGCGGTGAAGGTCTCTCCGCCGGGCGCGGGGGTGACGGTGCGCGTGGCGGAGGACGCCAGCGGCCGGGTGCGCTTCAGCGTGGTGGACCAGGGCCCCGGCATCTCCCCGGAGCAGCGCGCGCGCCTCTTCGGCCGCTTCCAGCAGTTGGACAGCTCGGACACGCGCTCCAAGGGTGGCACGGGCCTGGGGCTGGCCATCTCCCAGGCCATCGTGGATCAACACGGCAGCCGCATCAGCGTGGAGAGCGAGGAGGGCCGGGGCTCCACCTTCAGCTTCTCGCTGGAGGCGGTGAAGCCCACGTCCGTCCCAGCGCCCTTCGTGCCCGAGGATTCGTCCCGCTACGACGTGCTGGTGGCCACCGCGGACGCGGAGCTGGCGGCGCTGCTGCGCGGGCTCCTGGGGCATGAGGGCTACCGCGTGCTGAGCGCCACCAACCTCATCGAGGCCGCCCGGCACCTGGACGCGGCCTTGCCGGACGCGCTGGTGGTGGACATGCAGCTGCCGGACGGGCAGGCCCTGGACTGGGTGCGGCGCCTGCGCGAGCAGCACGCACGCATGAGCTGCCCGTGCTGGCGCTGTCCGGGCGCACGGACAACGCGGAGGGCGTGCCGCACTGGGTGGACTGGATGCCCCGGCCGCTGGAGGAGTCGCGGCTGCTCAAGTCGCTGCGCTACGCCACGCGGCAGCCGGGTCAGGCCCGCGTGCTGGTGGTGGACGACGACGCCGGCACCCGGCGCACGCTGTGCGCGCAGATGGAGCGGCTGGGCGTGCAGGTCTTCGAGGCGGCGGATGGCGAGAGCGCGGTGGAGCTGGCGCGCGAGACGACGCCGGACCTCATCGTCCTGGACGTGGGGCTGCCGCGCCTGGACGGCTTCGAAGTCGTGGACATCCTCCGCCAGGGCAAGGGCCGCGCCACGCCCCTCATCGTCTTCACGGGCCGGGATTTGACGCGCATGGATGAGCGGCAGCTCACCCTGGGCATCACCCGGCACTTCACCAAGTCTCGCGCTTCGGAAGAGGAGCTGGTCTCCTCGGTGCGTGACCTCCTCAACGGCCTGCTGGCGAGAAAGGCACATCCCTCATGAGCAGCAGGACGCTCCTGTTCCTGGAGGACGACAAGGATTTGCAGTCCCTGGTGGGCACCTTCCTGCGGGAGAAGGGCTACCGCGTGGAGCCCGCGCGCAGCGCGGCGGAGGCGCAGGCCGTGCTGGCGCGCATGCCGGTGGACGCGGCCATCGTGGACGGCCTGCTGCCGGGGATGACGGGCGCGGACTTCATCCGCGAGCTGCGCAAGACGCAGCCCAAGCTGCCCATCCTCTTCGCCTCCGCCTTCTGGAAGGACCTGAAGAGCTACGAGCTGCTCACGCGGCAGCTCGGCGTGGTGCGCATCATCCACAAGCCCTACAAGCCGGAGGAGCTGCTCGTCTGGGTGAACCAGCTCTTCCCCGCGCCCGCCCTGCCGCCCCGCCTCCGCCCGAGGCGCTGGAGAAGGCGGAGGAAGTGGACGTGGAGGTGGACGACCTGGCCGCCAGCCTCGCGGCGCTCAACGCGGAGTACGGCGCGCGGCTGAAGGAGAAGGTGACGGCGCTGGAGGCGCTGCTCGTCCGGGGGCGTGGCGGCGATGCCGCGGCGCTGGAGGAGGCCTACACGGTTGTCCACAAGTTGCACGGCACCGCGGGCAGCTACGGCTTCACGGAGGTGAGCATCCGCGCGGGACAGGTGGAGGCGGCGTTGCTGCCGGCGCGGGCCGGAGCGCCCGTGGACGTGGCGGCGCTGGACGCGGCCTTCCGCACGTTGGCCGCCGCGGCCTCCGTGCCGGTGAAGCCCGTCTCCACGCCACCCCAGCGGCCGTCCGAGGGCGTGCTGTTGGTGGTGGACGAGGACGCGAAGCTGCTGGCGGACGCGGAACACCTGGGGCGCCAGTTGGGGGTGGGTGTGGTGACGGCGCGCACGGCGGACGCGGCCTGTGCGGTGGTGCGGCGGCAGTGGGTGGACGGCGTGCTGCTCCACCTGGACCTGGGCGGGCCCATGGGCGGGCTGGCCGTGGCGCACGCGCTGCGCGCGGAGGAGAGCCTGCCCGTGCTGCCGCTGGCCGTCACGGGCGCGCGAGACGTGTTGGAGGAGCGGGTGGCGGCGGCGCACGCGGGAGCGTCCCTCTTCCTGCCCCGGCCCTTCACCGTGCAGGACTTCTCCTCGGCGGCGGAGCGCATGGTGGCGGCGCGGCGGCCGGAGCGCTCGCGCGGTGCTGGTGGTGGATGACGACCCGGAGGCCATCGCCGCGCTGACGCAGGCGCTGGCCAGCGACCAGATTGAGGTGGTGGGGCTGAACGACGCGCACGGGCTGATGGAGGCGCTGGCGCAGCACCGGCCGGACCTGCTGCTGCTGGACGTGCAGATGCCGGGCCCCAGCGGCTTCGACCTGTGCCGGATTCTGCGCTCCACGCCGGAGTGGCAGGAGCTGCCGGTGCTGCTGATTACCGCGCACCTGGGGTTGGAGTTCCGGCTGGCGGCCTTCCAGGCGGGGGCGGATGACTACCTCTCCAAGCCGGTGCTGCGCGAGGAGCTGCGCGCGCGCGTGCAGGCCCGGCTGGAGCGCACGCGCCTGTCGCGGGAGCGGGCGGAGCGGGACGCGCTGACGGGGCTGCTGCTGCGCCGGCCCTTCCTGGACGGGCTGCGCTCCCGGCTGGCCGAGTCGCGTCGCCAGGACAAACCCCTGGCGCTGTGCTTCCTGGACGTGGACCACTTCAAGAAGGTGAATGACCGCTACGGCCACCTGGCCGGGGACCGCGTGTTGATGTGGATGGGGCGGCTGCTGGGCGCGCGCTTCCGCCGCGAGGACGTGCGGGGCCGCTGGGGCGGCGAGGAGTTCGTGGTGGGGCTGCTGGGCGAGAGCGCGGGGAGCGCCGCGGAAATCCTCGCCCGCACGGCGGCGGAGCTGTCCGCCATGACCTTCGACGGCGACACCGGCGAGTCCTTCCACGTCACCTTCAGCGCGGGCATCGCGATGTCGCCGGGGGACGGCGACACCGTGGAGGAGCTGCTGCGCGCCGCGGACGCGCGGCTCTTGCGCGCGAAGGAGAACGGCCGCAACCGCATCGAGGCGTGAGCTACGGCTCGTCGAAGATGAGCAGGCCGCGGGCGGACTCGGCGACGTAGATGAACCCGTCGCCGGGGACGCGCACGCCGAAGGCGCCCTGGAAGAGGCCGTCGATGCGGCCCGGGTCTGACTCGCGGAAGGTGTTGAAGTGCGCCACCTCGCGGGGCCGCGTGGGGTTGGACACGTCCAGCACGCGCAGGCCCTCGTGGTACCAGGCGATGAACAGCCGGTCGCCCTTGAGAATCAGGTTGTGGATGGAGGTGGCGGGGCGCTTCCGGTGCTCTCCAATCTTCACGATGTTCGCCGGGTCGGTGGCGTCCAGCACGCGCAGGTGTGAGGCCTCGAACTCGCCGCCTTCGAAGGCGATGGTGCGGCCCGCGAAGGTGCCCACCGCGCTGTGGTGGGAGTAGACGTTCGGGTACGCGTACTGGCCCAGGTGGCGCACGTTCTCCAGGTCGGAGATGTCCACGATGGAGTAACCGCCCTGGGCATTGCTGATGTAGAGGCGGTCCTCGTACACGAAGAGGTCATGCGGCCCGCCGAACGATGCCTCCTCGGACAGGGCGATGCTCGTGAGCTGCACGGGCTCAAGCGGCACGCGCACGTCGAAGACGTCCGTGCGTCCCTCGTTGTTGGTGGTGAACAGCCGCTCGCCGTGCACCAGCACGGTGTGCACGCCGTAGCGCCCCGTGGGAAGGCTGCGCACGAAGGCGGGCTCCGCGGGCCGGGTGATGTCGTAGACGATGACGCCGGACACGCTGCTCGCGATGTAGAGCGCATCGCCATGCGCCCAGACGCCATTCCAGTACGAGTCTCCGGGGATGTGGATGGATGTCTTGAAGACGGGGTGGGCCCGGTCGCTCACGTCGAAGACGGTGAGTCCGCCGGCCGCGCCATATTGGGAGACGGAGACCACATAGGCGTGGTCCTTGGCGACATACACGTCCACGGTCGTCCCCAGGGCGACGTGGGCCTCCGAGCGCAGCCGCAGGCCACCGGAGGACTCGGGCTCGCCGTCGGGCCACGTCATTCGGTGGGCCTCGAAGGTGCCGCTGCGGGAGAGCACGCCGTTGGAGCAGCGCGCGTAGCAGCCGGTGATGACGCCGGGCGCGGAGGCCTGACATCCGGCGAGCGCCAGGGAACCGCCCAGCGGAGGCGTGGTGCGGCGCATGGCGAGGAAGAAGTGTCCGTCCCTGGTCTGCTGGGTGACGAGCGGCTGGTTCGTGAGCGTGCTGGTGCCCCCGTCGTCACGGAGCATGAAGCCCATGGACAGGAGGCTGACCTCGGTGCCGCCATCGGCGAGCCTGCGCTCCTCCCGCGTCAGCGCCTGGTAGATGCCCGAGGGCGGCACCTGTGCGAGCGAGGCCGGGTCGCACGCCGACAGGTCGAAGCCCGAAGGCTCCAGCGTCGCGCAGGCCTGCGAGCCGTCCCCCAGATGCGCGCAAGGTGCATAGGGCCCCTCGTCCACGCGGTTTCCGTACTCCTCCAGCGGAATGGCGGTTCCATCCCAGGGCTCGCTGCCAGCGTCAGCGGTGCCTGAGTCCACGGGGGGCGGCGGCACACCCCCATCCGGCGAGGGGCGTGGGGTGTCGTCGCAGCCAGTCAGCACGCAGACCCACAGCGTGCAGACCACATGCAGCGCGCGGAACGTCGGGGCGGGGGACGACGGCAATTCGCACCTCGTGGGAAGCACGCCGGCGGAAGAGCGCGGCGGCTGTCTTGCCTACGAGGCGGAGCGCGGACCTTGGGTGGGGCTCTAGGGAATGCTTGCGCCGTGAATGCGGACTTGCGTGCCTGGGGCTCCGGAGGCGCGAAGCGGCGCCTCCGGGCCCTGGGCTTGCAATAGCTACGGGTCGTTGAAGATGAGCAATCCGCGCGACGTGTCCACGACGTAGATGCGGCCGTCCCCCGGCACACGGATGCCGATGGCGCCCTCGGTCAGCCCGCCTCTCCGGTTCGGGTCTGACTCGCGGAAGGTGTTGTAGTGCGCGATTTCGCGAGGCTGCGAGGGGTTGGACACGTCCAGCACGCGCACGCCCTCGTGGTAGTACGCGAGGTAGAGCCGCGTGCCCACCAGCAGCATGTTGTGGACGGAGGTGAGGCTGCGCAGCTTGTACTCACCAATCTTCACGATGTTCGCAGGGTTGGTGACGTCCAGGACGCGCACATGGGAGCCCAGCGCCTCGCCGCCCTCGAAGGCCACGGTGCGGCCGTTGAAGGTGCCCACCGCGTTGGCGTGGCTGAAGGTATGGGGATAGGTGTAGCGGCCGAGCAACTTCGGCGTCTCGTCGTTCAGCTCTGCGATGAGGAAGCCATCGTCGAGATGGTTGATGTAGAGGCGCCCCTCGTATGCGAAGGCGTCGTGCGGATAGCCGGTGCCGCCGGGATACACGTAGCGGGTGAGGAGCTGAGGCTCCAGCGGCCGGGTGACGTCGAAGATGAGTGTCTCCTTGTTGGGCGAAGGCGACATGGCATAGAGCCGATTCCCCTCCACGAAGACGGTGTGCACATCGATGCGGCTGCCGCCCGGGTGGTTGCGCACGAAGGCGGGCTGCGCGGGATTCTCCAGGTCGAACATGAGCACGCCGGAGTCACCACTGGCGACGTAGAGCGCGTTGTCCTTGGCCCAGACGCCATTCCAGTACCCGTTATTGGGGAACTGGATGGACGCTGTCTGCACGGGAGCGCGGGGATTGCTCACGTCGAAGACGGTGAGGCCGCCCGAAGGGGTGTTCGAGAATGACCTGTTGATGGACACCACATAGGCGTGGCCGCGTGTGACGTACACGTCCACCGGCTTGCCAGGGTTCACGAAGGATTCGGACAGGAGCTGAAGGTTGGCGAACTCGGGCTCGCCCTCTCGCGACGTCATGCGCTCGGCGCGGAAGCTGCCGCGGACAGTGAGTCTGTTGCCGCGGCACTTGTAGAAGCAGCCGGTGAGGCTTCGAGTCCCCTGGGCGCGGCAGCCGACGAAGGTGTACCGGTCCCGTATGGCTTCGGGGTAGTGGTCCAGGTTGGAGAGGACGAGCCGCTCGCCAACGACGGAGGTGCTGCTGGCTCTGCCCTCCATGACGAACTCGGGTTGGCCCCGGGCATCGAACCGGAAGCCGCCGTGGTGCGGTGTGCTGCTTGGCGCTCCGCCGACGGGGGCGGGGATTTCGTACCGAACCTCCGCGTTGTAGATGGCGCCATGCCGCTCCAGCCAAACGAGCGAACCCGGATCGCAGTCCGACAACGTGATGGTTTCCGGAGCATGGCAGGCGACCTGAGACGACGGCGCGGGGCATGCTGCGAAGGCCCCAGGGTCCACCCATTCCCCAAGCTCCGGAAGCACCTCCCAGGGGCCGTCATAGGGAGGCGGCGGGGCGGGCGGGGCCTCCTCCGAGGAACAGGCGGACAACGACATGGCGCAAACGAGCGCCAGCAATGGACGCGAGGCACGAACAGGCATGAGGGAATCTCAGAATCAGTAGGCGGCGCCCGCCTCGTTCCGCAGGCGCCAGATATTCAGCAAGGAGCAATCATCACGAGCGCCGCGAAGAGGCGCCCAGGATTGGCTCAGGGGTCGTTGAAGATGAGCAGTCCGCGCGCCGTGTCCACGACATAGATGTGACCATCACCGGGCACACGGATGCCGATGGCGCCGTCGGTCAGCCCATCTGTTCGTTTCGGATCTGACTCGCGGAAGGTGTTGTAGTGCGCGATCTCGCGAGGCTTCGAGGGGTCGGACACGTCCAGCACGCGCACGCCCTCGTGGTAGTACGCGAGGTAGAGCCGCGTGCCCACCAGCAGCATGTTGTGGACGGAGGTGAGGCTGCGCAGCTTGTACTCACCAATCTTCACGATGTTCGCAGGGTTGGTGACGTCCAGGACGCGCACATGGGAGCCCAGCGCCTCGCCGCCCTCGAAGGCCACGGTGCGGCCGTTGAAGGTGCCCACCGCGTTGGCGTGGCTGAAGGTATGGGGATAGGTGTAGCGGCCGAGCAACTCCGGCGTCTCGTCGTTCAGCTCTGCGATGAGAAAGCCATCTGCGAGGTGGTTGACATAGAGGCGCCCCTCATACGCGAAGGCGTCATGCGGGTAGTCCATGCTTCTGGGATACGTGAAGCGGGTGAGGAGTTGGGGCTCCAGCGGCTGGGTGACGTCGAAGATGAGCGTCTGCTTGTGGGAGGGCGACATGGCGTAGAGCCGATTTCCCTCCACGAAGACGGTGTGCACATCGATGCGGCCGTTGCCGGGGTAGCTGCGCAAGAAGGCGGGCCGCGCCGGATTGGTCAGGTCGAACACGAGCACGCCGGAGTCACCGCTGGCGACGTAGAGCGCGTTGTCCTTGGCCCAGACGCCGTTCCAATACCCGTCATTGGGAAATCGGATTTGCGCCGTCTCGATGGGGCTGCGCGGGTTGCTCACGTCGAAGACGGAGAGGCCGCCGGGATACCCGAGGCGGTCGATGGACACGACATAGGCATGGCCGTGCGTGACATACACGTCCGCGGGCGTGTCCATGTAGACGTAGGACTCGGACAGGCGCTGGAGGTTGGAGGACTCGGGCTCGCCCTCTCGCCACGTCATGCGCTCGGCGCGGAAGCTGCCGCTGTAGCGCAGGGTGCTGCCCCGGCACCAGTAGACGCAGCCGGTGAGGCTCCGAGGGCTCTGGGCATGGCAGCCGAGGAAGGTGTAGCGGTCTTGGATTCCCATCTGGCTCGTGGGCGAGGAGGAGATGACGAACCGTTCGCCATTCAGGAGGGCGGTGTGGGGCTTGCGCCCCATGATGGACGTGAGCTGGCCCGAGGCATCGAACTGGAAACCACCGTTCCCTGGGAGGACCTGCACGGAGCCGGACTGCGTCGGAGCCTCGTAACGAAGCTCCGCGCGGTAGATGGCGCCCTGCCGCTCCAGGCCTGCGAGCGAGCCGGAGTCACAGTCTGCTGGCATCACCAGCGTCTCCGGCGCGTTGCACGCTGCCTGGGACGTTTGCGCGGGACACGATTCGAAGGCCCCGCGGTCCACCCACTCCCCCAGCTCCGGAATCACCTCCCAGGGGCCGGTATAGGGCGGTGGCTCGGGAGGTGGCGTGGTGGGCGGGGGCTCCGACGAGGAACAGGCGGACAACGACACGGCGCAAGCGAGCGCCAGCAGCGGCTTCACGGAACGAACAGTCATGGATGTGGCCCCTGGATGAAAAATCGAGACGTCCGTGCCCAGCTCAGGGCTCGTCGAAGATGAGCAGCCCGCGCGACGTGTCCACCACGTACACGTGACCGTCACCAGGCACGCGCATGCCGATGGCACCGTCGTACATGCCATCGGACCGGCGCGGGTCTGATTCGCGGAAGGTGTTGTAGTGCGCGATTTCGCGAGGCTGGGCGGGGTTGGACACGTCCAGCACGCGCACGCCCTCGTGGTAGTACGCGACGTAGAGCCGCGTCCCCACCAGGACCATGTTGTGGACGGAGGTGAGGCCGCGCAGCTTGTACTCACCAATCTTCGCGATGCCGGAAGGATTCGTGACGTCCAGCACGCGCACGTGGGCGCCCAACGTCTCGCCGCCCTCGAAAGCCACGGTGCGGCCGTTGAAGGTGCCTACCGCGTTGGCATGGCTGAAGGCGTAGGCATAGCCATACCGGCCCAGCAGTGCCGGTGTCTCACCCTCCAGGTCGACGATGACGAAGCCATCAACGGTGTGGTTGATGTAGAGCCGCCCCTCATACGCGAAGGCGTCGTGCGGGTAGCCCGTGCCTCCAGGGTGCGCGTAGCGGGTGAGGAGCTGGGGCTCCAGCGGCTGGGTGACGTCGAAGATGAGCGTCTCCTGGTTGGGCGAAGGCGACATGGCATAGAGCCGGTTCCCCTCCACGAAGACGGTGTGCACGTCGATGGGGCCGGAGCCGCCGGGATGGTTGCGCACGAAGGCGGGCTGCGCCGGATGCTCCAGGTCGAACACGAGCACGCCGGAGTCACCACTGGCGACGTAGAGCGCGTCGTCCTTGGCCCAGACGCCATTCCAATACCCGTCATTGGGAAGCTGGATGGACGCCGTCTGAACGGGGCTGCGGGGATTGCTCACGTCGAAGACGGTGAGTCCGCCTTGCCGCTCGATTGTGTTGATGGACACCACGTAGGCGTGGCCGTGCGTGACGTACACGTCCACCGGGAGCCCCCGGTCCACGAAGGACTCGGACAGGAGCTGGATGCCGGAGGATTCGGGCTCGCCCGCTCGCCACGTCATCTGCTCGGCGCGGAAGCTGCCGCGGTAGCGCAGCGCGCCGTTGCGGCACCACAAGAAGCAGCCGGTGAGGCTGCGCGGCCCCTGGGCACGGCAGCCCGCGAAGGTGAGCCGGTCCCGCTCCTGCGTGGTGCGCGTGAACTCGCTGGTGAGCACGAAGCGCTCGTCGTCCAGGGCGAAGGCATGGGGCGCGCGCCCCATGACGGAGCGAGGCTGTCCCGCGGCATCGAACTGGAATCCGCCGTTGCCCGGCGAGGACCGGGGGGCGCCGGACTGCGTCTGGAACTCGTAGCGAATCTCCGCGCGGTAGATGGCGCCCTGCCGCTCCAGGCCCGCGAGCGAGCCCATGTCGCAGCCCGGCAGCTCGATGGACTCCGGCGCGCCGCAGGCGGCCTGGGAGCTCAGCGCGGGACATGTCTCGAACGCCCCGGGATCCACCCACTCACCCAGCTCCGGAAGCACGTCCCAGGGGCCGTCATAGGGCGGCGGCGTGGGAGGCGGCGTGGGCGGCTGGGGCTCCGACGAGGAGCAGGCGGACAACGACACGGCGCAGACGAACGCCAGCAGCGGGCGCGCGACACGAACAGGCATGAGGTGCAGCCTCTGAATGAGAAGAGGCGCCCGCGTCGTTTTCGCGGGCGCCCTGCGAACAGCATAGATGTCACCGCGAGCGCCGCAAAGTGGCGCCCCCGGAGTCTGCTCAAGGCTCGTTGAAGATGAGCAATCCGCGCGAGGAATCCACGACGTAGACATGCCCATCACCGGGCAGACGCACGCCGAAGGCGCCCTCGAAGGTGCCCTCCCTCCGTCGAGGGTCGCTCTCCCGGTACGTATTGAAGTGCGCCACCTGTCGGGGCTGGGTGGGGTTGGACACGTCCAGCACGCGCAGTCCTTCGTGGTACCAGGCGATGAACAGCCGGTTTCCCTTGAGAATCATGTTGTGAATGGACGTGACGGGCCGCATGCGGAACTCGCCAATCTTCACCAGGTTCGCCGGGTCGGTGGCGTCCAGCACGCGCAGGTGCGACGCCGCGAACTCGCCACCCTCGAAGGCGATGGTGCGGCCCGCGAAGGTGCCCACCGCGCTGTGGTGCGAGAAGCCACCGAACGCCGGATAGAAGTAGTGGCCCAGGTGGCGCACGTTCTCCAGGTCGGACACGTCCACGACGGAGTAACCGCCGTACCCGTTGCTGACGTACAGGCGGCCTTCGTACGCGAAGAAGTCATGGGGGCCGCCGAAGGAGAACTCCTCGGGCAAGGTGATGACCTGCTGGAGGACGGGCGTCAGCGGCGTGCTGACGTCGTAAACGCGGGTGCTGCCCACGAAGTTGGTGACGTCCGACGCGTACAGCCGGTCACCATCCACCAGCACGGTGTGCACGTTGACGGAGCCGCTGCCCGGCAGGCTCTGGATGAACTCGGGAGCGCCGGGGTTGGAGATATCGAACACGGAGACGCCGGTGTCCGCGCTGGCGACGTACAGCGCGTTGCCCTTGGCCCATACGCCGTTCCAGTACGAGTCCCCGGGCAGGCTGATGGACGTCTTGAAGAGGGGGTGGGCCCGGTCGCTCACGTCGAAGACGGTGAGCCCGCCGAAGCGGCCGAACCGATTGATGGACACCACATAGGCGTGGTCGTGGGCCACGTAGACGTCCACCGGCGTGCCCAGGTCCACGACGGACTCGGAGACGAGCTGCAAGCCGCCGGAGGACTCGGGCTCGTCCGTGCGGTCCGGGCGCTGGGCCTCGAAGGTCCCCTTGCCGTGGGTGAAGCCCCGGGTGCCCTGGGTACAGGTGATGTAGCAGCCCGTGATGAAGCCGGGCTTGGGCGTCTCACAGCCAGCCACGGACACCACCCGGTCCCCGAGTGAGGGCCGTACCTGTCGGGTGGAGAGGAAGAAGGTGCCACCCTCCGTCATCCGGGTGCTGAGGGGCAGGCCGTGGAGCGTGTCCGGACCGCCGTCGGAGTAGAGCTGGAACCCGCCACTGCCAGGAGTGACGGAGGTGCCGCCATCCGCGAGCAGCCGCTCGGCCCTCAGGTCGGACATGTAGATACCGTCTGGCGGTATCGCGGCCAACTGGTCCGCGTTGCACGACGTCATGTCGAAGTTCGTCGGGTCCTCGCAGGCCTCCAGGTTGGAGGGCTCCACGGTGAACCGGCACTCGGAGAAGGAGCCCCGGTCAATCCAGTCACCCGGGTCGTCGAGCACGGTGTAGCCGCCATCCCAGGGCGCCTCGGTGCCCGCGTCCGTCCCAGCGTCCTCCTCCGTGCCCGCGTCGCCGGAACCCGCGTCCGTGCCCGAGTCCGTGGGCTGTTGCCCCGCGTCGAGGATGGGCACGGGCGGGTCGTCATCACAGCCCGTGGTGGCGGCGGACAGCAGCAGGGTCAGGGCGGACAGCAGGGCCCGGCCCGAGCGAAGCGGGGACGTCATGGGGAAACCTCAGTGAGCTGTGAGGCACTGCGGGGAAGGGCGTCCTGCGCTGTACGCAGTCATGCTCCTGACATGTCGCTCCTGATTCGAGATGTTTGTCGGGTGAAGGGTAAAGGCCTGTCGCGGCATGCATTGCCTGGTTTTGACAAGGCATTGGTCCTGGCCTTGCAGACGCAAGCCGCCCCCCTGACTGTCTTGGATTGAGGCCCGTGGAGGCCATCGCCTTCCGCCGTTGCCCTCGCGGCCGGGGTAGTCTCGGCGGCCACAGGAGGGTTGAGGTGGGAGGGAAACTGAGTCCGGGCATCTACCGGGTCCACAAGCCGGTGGGCGCCACGAGCTTCTCGGTGGTGCAGCGGTTCATGGAGGCGGCGAAGGCGGCGCAGCCGGGCAAGCGAATCCCGGTGTGCCATGGCGGGACGTTGGACCCCTTCGCGGAAGGGCTGTTGCTGGTGCTGGTGGGCCAGGCGCCGCGCCTGTTCGAGCTGCTGCACGCCGTGCCCAAGACGTACGAGGCGGAGGTCATCTGGGGCACGGAGACGGACACGGGGGACCTCCATGGTCGGCCGGTGCACCAGGGAGACGCGTCACCGCTGACGGCCGAGCGCCTGGACGTGGCGCTGGCTTCCTTCGTGGGGTGGCAAGAGCAGGTGCCCCCGGCCACCAGCGCGAAGAAGGTGGGCGGCGAGCCCGCGTACCGAAAGGCGCACCGGGGCGAAGTCGTGGAGCTGCCGCCCTCACGCGTGTACCTGCACGCGGCGCGCTGGCTGTCCCATGACCTGCCGCGGAGCAGCCGCCTGTGGCTGAGCTGCCGCGGGGGCTACTACGTGCGCTCGTTGGCCCGCGACGTGGGGCGCGCGCTGGGCTGTGGGGCGCACCTGTCCACCCTGCGGCGCACGGCGATTGGCCCCTGGGAGGACCCGGGGCCGGAGCAACGCGGCTGGCTGCACGGGCGTGACTTGCTGCCCTGGGCCCGCGTGCGGCCCCTCACGGACGCGGAGGTGGGCGAGCTGCGCCGCGAGCGTCCCATCCCCGCGTCCGGCATCCAGCCCGCGGACTGGAAGCTGCCCCCCGGCTTCCCGGACCCCGAGGCGCCCATCCGGGGCTTCCACCAGGGCCGGCTCACCTTCCTGCTGCGGGAGCGCGACGGTGGGCTCTGGAGCGAGCAGGAGCTGCGCGGTGGGCTGTAGGCCACCGTGTCCCGGGAGCCGCGCCGGTGACAGTTGTCACCACCTGGGGGCCGTTCTGGTGATGACGGTTGTCACCGGTGATGACAGTTGTCACCACCCCCCCAAACGGGCCTCGAAACGGCCCTCGGACTCATAACCTACTGAAAAGACTCAAGTGCCCCAGCTGGGCCCGGCGGGCCCGGTGTGTGGCACGCCGCGCGCAATAGGACAGGACATCACGCTTCAACACGAAGCGGGGCTCGGAGCACGGGAGAGCTGGCCGGGGGGCCAGTCGCTGGGGGGCGAATCTCCCGGGCGAACGAGTCAGTCGGACCTGGAGGACTTGAAGGCGAGAGCGGAAAGCCGGTTCGGGGGGGCCGGATGCGACCGGGGGGACGCAGCGCTCATGCCGCGAGGAGGCCGGGGGCGACCTTGAAGTGACCTGATGGGCTCATGGCGTGGGGGAACCCGGCCGGGGGGCTGGGAATGCGACGGGGGTCGCACCTTCCACGCCATGAGTCCGCCAGGACGAGAGAACCAGGATGCCGAAAAGGCCCGAGGCCTCGGACCGTTGGGGGACGGTCCGAGGCCCTTCATTTTTTACGGCCGCGTCTTCGTCTTCTTCAGCGAGTCCTTCGCCTGCTGGGCGACGTGGTCCGCGGTGAAGCCGAACTTCTGCTGCAGCGCCTTGATGGGCGCGGAGGCGCCGAAGCTGCGCATGGCGACGATGTTGCCGTCATGTCCTACGAAGCGCTCCCAGCCGAAGGCGGCGCCCTTCTCCACCGCCACGCGGGCGCGCACGGACGGAGGCAGCACGCTGTCGCGGTACTCCTGGGGCTGCTCCTCGAACAGCTCCCACGACGGGAGGCTGACCACGCGGGCCGGGATGCCGTCGGCCTTGAGCTTCTCCTGCGCATCCAGGCACAGCGACACCTCGCTGCCGGTGCCGATGAGGATGACCTCCGGCTTGCCGCCCTCCGCCTCGGACAGCACGTAGCCGCCGCGCGCCACGCCCGACGCGGGCGCGTACCGGGTGCGGTCCAGCGTGGGCACGGGCTGGCGCGTCAGCACCAGCACCACCGGGTGCTTGCGCTGCTGGCCAATCACCTTCCACGACTCCACCACCTCGTTGGCGTCACCGGGGCGCAGCACGATGATGCCGGGAATCGCGCGCAGCGACGCCAGCTGCTCCACCGGCTGGTGCGTGGGGCCGTCCTCGCCCACGCCAATGGAGTCATGGGTGAAGATGTGGATGGCGGGCAGCTCCATCAGCGCGGACAGGCGGATGGCGGGGCGCTCGTAGTCACTGAAGATGAGGAACGTGGCGCCGTAGCCGCGCAGCTTGCTCAAGCCCAGGCCGTTGACGATGGAGCCCATCGCGTGCTCGCGCACACCGAAGTGGATGTTGCGCCCCGCGAACTCGCCCGGCTTCATCGGCTCGGAGCCGGTGATGTACGTCTTCGTGGACGGGTTGAGGTCCGCCGAGCCGCCCACCAGCCACGGGTAGTGCTTGGCGATGGCGTTGAGCACCTTGCCGCTGGAGTCGCGCGTGGCCAGGCCCTTGGCGTCGGCGGGGAAGGTCGGCAGCTCGGAATCCCAGCCCTGGGGCGCGTCGCGGCGCTGCATGCGCTCCAACTGGTCGGCCAGCTCGGGGAACTGCTTGCGGTACTCGGCGAACTTCTGCTCCCACTCCGTGCGCAGCTGCTTGCCGCGCGCGCCCATGCGCTCCTGGAAGCGCTCGCGCACGCCGTCGGGCACCAGGAACTTCTCGTCCTCGGGCCAGCCGTAGAAGCGCTTGGTGCCCTTGATTTCCTCGTCGCCCAGCGGCTCGCCGTGGGCCTTGGAGGAGCCCTGGAGCTTGGGCGCGCCGTAGGCAATCTGCGTGGTGACGATGATGAGCGTGGGCTTGCCGCGCATCGTCTTGAAGGTGCGCAGCGCCTCGCCCAGGGCCTGCAGGTCGTTGGCGTCCGGCACGCGCAGCACGCGCCAGCCGTAGCCCTCGAAGCGCCGGCCCACGTCCTCGGTGAAGGCCAGGTCGGTGCTGCCGTCGATGGAGATGTGGTTGCTGTCGTAGATCCAGCACAGGTTCGGCAACTGGAGGTGGCCGGCGATGGACGCCGCCTCGGACGCCACGCCCTCCATCAGGTCGCCGTCGCCGCAGATGGCGTAGACGTCGTAGCCGAACATCTCGAAGCCGGGGCGGTTGAAGTAGCCGGACAGCCACCGGCTGGCCATGGCCATGCCCACGCTGTTGGACACGCCCTGGCCCAGGGGGCCGGTGGTCGTCTCCACGCCGCTGGTCCACCGGTACTCCGGGTGGCCCGGGGTGGACGAATCGAGCTGCCGGAACTTCTTGATGTCGTCGAGCGACACGGTGGGCGCGTCCTCGACGGTGTACTCCCGCGTGACGCGCTTCACCCCGGTCAGGTGGAGCAGCGCGTACAGCAACATGGAGGCGTGGCCGTTGGACAGGATGAACCGGTCGCGGTCCGGCCAGATGGGGTGGGACGGGTCGTACCGGAGCTCCTGCTGCCAGAGCTGGTACGCCACGGGAGCCAGGGACATGGGCGCCCCCGGGTGGCCCGAGTGGGCCTGCTGCACCGCATCCATGGCGAGGGTGCGGATGGTGTTGATGGCCAGCACGTCCTGCTTGTCGGTTGTCATGGTGTCCTCGCGGTCCCGCTCGCGTGCGGGCGCACCATGCCGCAAGTGACGCTCCAGGTGCTGCACCAAATGCGCGAAGGCCCGCCTGGCCGTCCGCCAGTCCACGGGCACACCTGGAATTCCTGCCCTGAAGGGCACGGGAATGAATCCCGCGCGCCCATGGGCCCGTCCTCAGCGCCGCGCCGCCGCGCCCCTCACGGTCCTTCCGCGCGTCAGGTGCGCAACGGCTTCACCCAGGCCCTCCACCGTGAGGGCGAACATGGGGAACACGCGCGCAATCACGGAGATGGTCCCCGAGCGCCACGTCCCCATGGGCTCCGGGTTGAGCCACACGTTGCGCTCGAAGTGCTGCGCCAGCTGCATCAGCCACGTCAGCCCTTCCAGCCCATCCGTCTTGTAATGCCCCTCCGCGTCGGTGCGGATGGACAGCTCATACGGCGCCATGGAGGCATCCCCCACCATGACCAGCTTGTGGTGCCGCCCCACCTGGGCCACCAGCTCCGGCACGGTGATGCCGCCGGTGAGCTGCGGCGTGGCGTACAGCTTTCCGTAGACGCAGTTGTGGAAGTAATACGTCCGCAGTTCCTTGAAGTGCGTCGCCTGGCTGGCCACGCTGAACAGCCGGCTCACCAGGGCCGCGTACGGGTCCATGGAGCCGCCCACGTCCATGGCCAGCACCACGCGCGTGTTGGGCCGGCGCGGCGGACGCGTCACCACCTCCAGCTCGCCGGCGTTGCGCGCGGTGGCGGCGATGGACTCGTCCACGTCCAGCTCGTCCGGCGCGCCGTCCCGGGCGAAGGCGCGCAGCTTGCGCAGCGCCACCGCCATCTGCCGCGTGTCCAGCACCACGTCGTCGCGGTAGCCGGCGTACCTCCGGGCCCCGGCCTGCATCAGCGCGCGGCCCTGGCGGTTGCCCGCGCCGCCGCCCACGCGGATGCCCTCGCGTCCGAAGCCGTTGTTGCCGAAGGGGGACGTGCCGCCGGTGCCCACCCAGCGGTTGCCGCCGTCGTGGCGCTCCTGCTGCTCCTTCAGGCGCTCCTCGAAGAGCCGGCGAATCTCCTCCGGGTCCAGCTGCTCCAGGAGCGCGATTTCCTCCGGGCTCAGGTCGGGCCGCTCACGGGCCTCCTCCAGCCAGTCGAGCAGCTCCTGCGTCAGCTCCAGGCTCGCCGTCTCCACGCCCTGGAAGTGCGCGAGGAAGGCCTGGTCGAACGTGTCCAGCTGCGTCTCCGAGTGCACGAGCAGCGCCCGGGCCACGTGGTAGAATCCGTCCAGGTGGCTGTCGTGCAGGCCCGCTCGCAGCGCGCCGGCCAGCGCCAGCGCCTCCTGGGCGCCGACCTTCAGCCCGCGCCGGCGCAGCTCATAGAAGAAGGGCAGGAACATGGCGGTGCCTCGTCTAGGCCCGGGGACGGCGCCCGCGTGAGAAGCCCTCTGCCACGGAGACCAGGTCCTGCTCCTTCTTCAGCAGCGCGCCCAGGAAGGGGAGCTGCTCGTCCAGCTTGATGTCATTGATGCCCTGCGCCTTGAGCACGGCAATCCAGTCGATGAGCTCGCTGGTGGAGGGCTTCTTGCGCAGGCGGGTGAAGCTGCGCAGCTCGTAGAAGATTTTGAGCGCCTGCTCCGCCAGGGTGCTGTCCAGGCCCGGGTGGTGCACGCCGACAATGCGGCGCATCAGGTCCGCGTCCGGGAAGTCGATGAAGTGGAACACGCACCGGCGCAGGAAGGCGTCGGGCAGCTCCTTCTCGTTGTTGGACGTAATCACCACCACGGGACGGTGTCTGGCCACCACCTCGTCGCCCGTCTCGGTGACGCGGAAGCGCATCCGGTCCAGCTCGTGGAGCAGGTCGTTGGGGAACTCCAGGTCCGCCTTGTCCACCTCGTCGATGAGCAGCACCACGCGCTCGGGGGAGGAGAAGGCCTCGCCCAGCGGGCCCTGGCGGATGTACTTGCGGATGTCTCGCACATCGCCGTCGCCGAAGCGCGAGTCATACAACCGCTGCACGGTGTCGTAGACGTAGAGGCCGTCCTGCGCGCGGGTGGTGCTCTTCACGTGCCAGGTGATGAGCCGCTGCCCCAGGGCCTCGGCGATGGCCTCCGCCAGCAGTGTCTTGCCGGTGCCGGGCTCGCCCTTCACCAGCAGGGGGCGCTGGAGCGTCAACGCGCAGTTGACCGCGGCCTGGAGGCTCTCGTGGGTCAGGTAGGTATCGGTGCCTTTGAAGCGGACGGGAGTGGGCGCCTGGCTCATGTCCCATCCCTTTAACACCCACCGCCTCGCCGTGGGGGCTCACGAACCCGGGTCTCCCGGGGCGTCAGACCCGAACGGCATGCTCGTTCGTATGTCTCGGGCAGAGGCGGCCGGGCGGCCCTGGCGGGGAGGGGACCCCCGAGGTTGGCCGGCGTTCACGCCCATCACCCGCATCCTCGTGGAGGTGTCATGGGTCACCTGTTCGTTCCAGCACTGTTGCTCGTGGGGGCCGCCTCCCTGGCGGTGCGCACCTGCGGGACGGCCGCCGTCACCCGGCCTCCCACCCTCCAGCGGGAGGCGCCCGAGCGGCCCCTTCCTCGAATCGAGCCGCCGGCCACCGTCAGTGCTCGGGGGTAGACGCTTCTCTGCCGGAGGGGCCGACCTCACGGGATGTATGGCTTCGCCCGCCGGTCAACGATTGGTGTGAGCCAAGCACAGGTTTTCACACCGGTTTCCCGGGCCACCGTGTATTCTCCCGAGCAATGTCCATTGCGAATGCTCTTGGCGAAATCTTCCGGCGCGAACTCGATGCGCAGTTGGTCCCGTTGCAGGAGGCGGTCCGGCGCATGGAGGAAGGCCTGGAGGCCCTGGAGTTGCTGCGCACGGTGACGCACCGTCTGGCTCCGCTGACCAGCCGCCTCGGCTCCATGGCGGGCGTGAGGCCGGAGGCCGCCGCGCTGACGTCCACGCGAGCGGGGGCCGGCCGGAAGCAGGCGGTCGCGGCGACGCGGAGCCGGGCTTCCGTCGTGAAGGCCACCGAGTCCAGGCCCGTGGGTGGCCGGGCGCGCGTGGAGGAAGGCTCGCGGGCGTGCGCTGTCATCGGCTGCGACCGGCCCAGCCGCTCCAAGGGCTACTGCTCGGCGCACTACCAGAAGCTGCGGCTGCTGATGCGGACCAACCGCCGTCCCACGGCGTGGACGGATGACGCGGCCCCGCAGTCGGTGGGCGATGTGACGCTCCCGCGTGGCCGCGCCGCCAGCAAGGCGCTGCGCGAGGGCGGCGTGAACGAGGAGCCGGCGGCCCCGGCCCCGAAGCAGGCTCGGGCCGCGAAGAAGTCCTCCGCCGCCGTGAAGACGGCGCCGGCCGCGAAGAAGACGGCACCGGCCGCGAAGAAGTCCGCCGCCGCGGCCAAGAAGGCCCCCGCCGCGAAGAAGGCTCCCGCCGCGAAGAAGGCCGCGGGTGCTCGGAAGGGCGCGGCGAAGAAGGCGGCGGCCAAGGGCGGCCGCAAGGTCAAGGCCACCCAGGCCAAGGCCGGCAAGCGCAAGAAGGCAGGCAGGTCCTCCGGTCAGGGCTCCCTGTTCTGATTCGCCGGTTGCGCCCATCAGGTGCTGGCGCCCTCGTGGAGGGGGCGCCGCCCGTGGACGGGGCCGTGTCGGGGTGGCCGCCGGTGGCGCGTTGACGGGCGAGCAGGCCAGACGAGCGGGCCGGGTGCAGGACATCCCCGTCGAGTCCTCGTTGACAGTGCCCGGGCGGGGATGGGATTCGGCCCCGCATGAGCGAGCAAGGTTATCCGGTCACCGTGGCGGTGCGTCGTCCCGACGGGCGGGTGGAGCAGGTGCGTGTTGGCACGGCGTTCAAGAGCGGCGAGGGCTTCACGCTGACGCTGGGGGAGATGTCCATCGGCGGCACGCCGGACGCGGCGGCTCCGGCGGCGCGGCGTTCGGCCCCCCCGAGCGGTGGCGGCGGCGGCGATGGAATGGTCTTCCCCAACTACGGCCGCAGCAAGGGCGGGCCCATCGTCGGCGCCAGCATGGGCGACCTGGAGTTCTACGCCAACGGCGCGCGCCGCACCCTGAACGACGCGAGCAAGTCGCGTTGGCATGACAAGGAGCGCCAACTGCTCGCCGCCATCGAGGCGGAGATTGCCCGTCAGCGCGGCGGTGACGCGGGTGGTGGCGGTGACGCCGGTTACGGCGGCCAGGGCGGCGGCTACGGCGGTGGTGGCCGGGGTGGTGGGGGCTACGGCGGCGGCTACGGCGGCGACGACATCCCCCCGCCGAACGACGACGACAACATCCCGTTCTGAGACATGCCAGGCCGGTGAGTGGCCGCCCCGCGAAGGGGCGGCCTTCCCGGGATGTTGATTTCAGAACGAACGTCTCATCCCTGCTTCAAACCAGAGACTCGCAGTGAGAGGCTCGGCCCCCTGTGTGCCATGTGAGTCTTTATTCACTCATGTGCACGCGAGCCCTTTTCACAGGGAAGCGGAGTCAAAGCAGACACCCGGGGTGACATGCTCAGTCACTGAGAGGAAATTCTCAGGACGGAGCGCTTCATTCTCAACGGTCGTCGCTTCATTAGTGAAGCATCTGAAATCTCCAGGAATCCCAGGGGTTTCCTTGGGGTGTCCGCTGAGTGATGCTTCACGGGTGAACCGGTCCTGTTCGGGGCCGGCAGTCGTTTCAATGACTTCGTATATGGCCTGAATCCTGCTCAACCCCGTCCGCCAGGGAATCCCTCCCATATGGCGAGACTGTGAAAAAACGGGGCCATTAAATGACACCCAATGTCTGTGTCGTCGGAGCCGGTGCCTTCGTTCCTTCACGCGTGGTGAGCAACGAGCGTATCGCCCGGGCGATTCCAGGGTGGCCGGCGGCGCGCATCGAAGAGAAGGTGGGCATCCGCGAGCGCCGCTTCCTTTGGGACATTGACGAGGCGACGGGGCGGGCGCTGCCGCCGCCCGAGAATGACGGGCACATCCACCCGGCCAACAACACGGACATGTGCGAGGTGGCGCTCCGCAAGGCGCTCGCCCAGGCGGGTGTGGACGCCAAGGAGCTGGACGCGCTCTTCGTGGTGACGTGCACGCCGGATGCGCCGCACTTCAACCATGACGCCATGGAGCTGCATCGGCGGCTGGAGCTGCGCGAGGACGCCTTTGGCCTGGTGGTGGACGACGGCTGTGGTGGCACGCCGTACGTGTTGGACCTGGTGAAGAAGATGATGGACGGAGGGCGCTTCCGCACGGTGGCGGTGGTGGCCTCGGCGTTCACGTCTCCGCTGGTGAACCGCGAGGTCTACACCGACGAGCTTCCGCCCGGGCCCGGCCGGACGAAGACGCTGCAGGGCTATCTCTCCATGTATGTCTTCGGCGACGGAGCGGGCGCGGTGGTGCTCCAGTCGAAGCCGGGCGAGCCCGGCGCGCAGGGCATCCTGGCCTCCTTCTCCGGCAACGCGCACGGAGACCTGGTCATCCGCAAGGGCGGTGGGTTGTTGAAGCTGCCGTATCAGCCGGGGCGGATGCGTCCGGCGGACATGGCCTTCGTGGTGGATGGCTTCCGCGTGGCGCGCAGCTATCCGGAGTACATGCAGAAGTGCCTCGAAGCGGTCCTCGGGCCGCGTCCGGAGCTGCGCTCGCGGGTGGAGCGGTACTACTTCCACCAGCCGAACAAGCGGGTGATGGACGCGTTCGTGGAGCGAGCGGGGCTGCCGCGTGAGGCAGTGGCGTGCAACGTGGACCGCTACGGAAACACCTCGGCGGCGGGGATGCTCATCCTTCTGGCCGAGGACCTGGAAGCGGGCCGCGTGCGTCTAGGAAGTGGTGACCTGGTGGTGGTGGCCGCGGTGGGTGCGAACATCCACTACGGCGCGCAACTCGTGAGGTTGTAATGGACAAGTTGGATGTGAATATCGCCAGGGAGTTGGAGGCGCGGCTGGCGCTGGCGACGAAGGACGACACGGCCCGTGGCCTCTTCTTCAACGGCGTCGTCTCGGCCGTGCGCACCCTGGGCGGTGACGCGGCGGTGGAGCGCTGTCTGGCGGCCAGTGGCGAGTCGCGCTTCATCGACTTCTTCAACTACCCGGTGGCCGCCTTCCTGAAGATGTCCTTCACGGCGGCGCAGGTGATGAGCGCGGAGCACGGCGGCTTCGAAGGCGCGCTGCGGCGCATGGGCGTGGTGGCCACGACGGACTTCCTCTCCTCGGCGGCGGGCAAGACGCTGTTGCTGTTGGCGTCGGACAGTCCGAAGCGGCTGGTGGGCAACCTGCACTCGGGCTACCGGGCGGCGGTGAGCTACGGCGAGCGCGGCGTGAAGTGGACGGGAGACACCAGCGGCATCTTCACGATGAAGCGGGACTTCATGCCGCCCGCCTACCACGAGGGCACGCTCCATGCCGTCATCGAGGCGGTGGGAGGCAAGCAGGTGCAGGTGCACGGCCGCCAGACGGGGCCGCTCGACACCGAATACACGCTGTCGTGGAAGTAGGGCGGATGTGAAGCCCGCTCGAGGTCTTGAGGAAGAACGGACGCCATGTCGATAAAGCGCGGCGGTGCGGTGTGGATGTTGGGCGTCCTGCTGCTGTCGGCGGAGGCGGGCGCCAGCGAGGTGGTGATGCAGTTCCGCACGCAGGAGGACCCGGCGAGCCCGCCGGATCCGGCGGTGTGCGCGGCTGCGCCCTTCGACGTGAACGTGAAGCTGGGCGGGAGCGTGTACGTGCCGCGGCACAATCCCGGGGACGGCAAGGTGGTGTCCACGGGAGACAAGCGCGTGGGCACGGCGACGGCGTGCATCCAGATGACGGACGCCACGTTTCCCGCCGGGCAGCAGTTGAATGTCTCCATGCGCTACAACCTGCCGGAGGGTGGCTTCACGGCGCGGGGCACCTGCACGGTGGTGAGCAACGACGTGCCGGCGGCGGGGCTGGTGCTGGCCGGGTGCGCGATGCGGCTGGTGGAGGTGCCCAAGGGCTTCGTGGGGGGGACGGTATCGAGCACCAGCGTCTTCAACCCCCGGAAGCTGCCAGGCTACGCGACGGGTTCGTTCTACACGCTCTATGCCTACCGGGAAGGCAACCCGCGCGATGCAGGCAAGGCGCAAAAGGCGCAAGGCGCCACGGCCACCGAGAAAGCCCGGGACTGACCCCTGACGGAATGAAAGAGCGCGGCGCCGAGAGTGCCGCGCTCTTCCGTTGAGCTGTGCGAGACCACGACCCCGAGCGACCCCGGGACTGGCCCTTGATGCGGGATGACGGGCGTGGCGCCGAGGCCCCGTGTCTGCATTCCCCGCGTCGGGCCAACGGGCGATGATGGTCCCATGGACCGCAAGCGGATGGAGTACTTCGCGGCGCTCGGATACCGCGCGCCGTCAGCCGACAGGTTGTCGAAGGGTGCGCCTGTCCATGCGGCGCACGGAGGCGCGAACGCCGACGCGTGGGAGTTGCCGCCGCTCAGCCTGGACGACCTGAGCGCGCTGCGAGAGCGCTTCCTCCAATCGCCCGACGAGGTCCTGAGTCTCATCCGCGACGGCTTGGGCACGCCCATCTCGGAGGGAGCGCTGGTGCACGCCCTTCAGGACCTGGAGCAGGCGTTGCGCGAGCCCGAAGCCGCGCTCCAATCCATGCGGCAGCCGGCCTTCCAGGCACGGGCCTCGGTGTCGTTGCCACCAGACTTCGCCTTCCCGCTGATGACAAACGAAATTCCCATCGACCCGGCGCGAACACGGTTCGAGCCGGTGGCGGACCTGCGCGGGTGGCTCCTGTTCAGCGGGCGTGCCTGGCTGCATGGCGGTTGGAACCGGGCCGCGTTCCGGCGGCATGACGAAGCTCACCACGCGAGCCGCTTCCGCTATGCGCTCCGGGAGCCCACGCCCGGGCAGCCGGTGGAGGTGGCGCTGTTCGCCGGCTTCGGCACGGGCGAGTACCCCGCGCGCTACGTGGCCCGGCAGCTCATCATGCGAGGCGAGCGCCTGGAGTGCGCGGTGCACCTCGGTGGCGTGTACTACGCGGGCCGCCAGGGCGAATTCGACGCGCATGTGGCGGAGCCGCTCGAGCCGCTGCTGCCAGTGACGACCTTGATGACGCTGAACGCGGGCGCGGAGATGCGCTCTGGGGGCACGCCGTTCTACCGCTACCTGGACGAGCGGCGAGGCGCCTCGCGAGCGAAGCAGGTCCAGGAGGGAAGCTACTTCTGCCTGGCTTCGGAGCGGTTCCAGCTCATCGGCGTGGACACGGCGTACTTCGAGCCGGGAAGGCATCAGGAGCCCGCGCTCCTCGGCTGGCTGGAGTCGGTACTGGAGGAGGGGCGCAAGCGCGGGGCGACCAACATCCTCCTGAGCCACGATGCCCCCTACCGGTACGGAGCGCCGAGGCCCGCCGGGTTGCTCGAAGACGTGCGGGCGCTGGTGGTCGACCGGGCGCTGGTGGACGTGTGGTTCTGGGGAGCCACGCCGTATGGCGCCCTGTTCGACCGGACCGCCGCGCTGCCCTTCCTGGGCGGGAGCTTGGGGCACGCGGGATTGCCGGTGCCGGTGGTGGCGCCCGGCTTGCCCTCGCCGGCGCCCATCCGCTTCCTGGAGTCGCGTTCACGCTTCCCTGAGTGGACGGGAGTGCGGCCGGAGCTGGGCAACAATGGCTACGGCTCGTTGTTGCTACACGCGGACGGCACGCTCGGCCTCCAGCTGTTGGACTGGAGGGGCAACGTGCGCTGCACGGCCACGCTGGCGCGAGACGGCAGCAGCGCGCTGACGTACCAGCAGCTCGAGGAATCCGAACCGGAAGACTGACCGGACGCCACGGCACCCATCGCCGGAGGCACCCTCACTCCTTGGGGATGCCACGCTCGCGCATGAAGATGTCCAGGGACTTGCGAGCCTTGGCCTGGACCTTCTTCTTCAAAAAGGGCGTCCACCCGAGCACCAGCCCCGCGGGCCCGAGCGCGTGGCGAGACCACGCCCAGAAGTCGAAGTGGTCGCGGTGCCGGACAATCTTCCCGTCGCGGAACTCGAACGTGGCATCGATGCGGTTGAGCACCTTCCGGCCGGTGCCGCTGAAGGTGTAGCGCGCATCCCAGTGGGCGCTGCCCTGATGGTCATCGGCCTGGACGTCGCGGAAGGTGAGCTCCAGGTCCGTTCCGCGCTCGCAGAGCATGAGCCACATGGCGCCGGGCTCCCGGCGCCGGAGCCCGACGAAGGCGGCATCGGAGAACTCCACCTCCGGGTGGTAGCAGGCGGCCATGGCCTGGGCGTCCCGGCGTTGGAACGCCGAGTAGAAGTCGGTGATGAGTTGGGCGTGGGGGTGCATGGGGCGGGTGTAGCAGACCTGTCAGTGAGGGCGCTCCAACTGTCCTGCGGCCACCGCTCGGGGCCCCCCGGGCCGCATGGCCGCGGGACGAGTCCAGCGATACCCCCGGCGGCCGCGCTGCGTGCCGTGGCGATGGGGGAAGGCAATGCGGAGTCCGAAGCGTGGCGGCCCGGCGGCAGGGACGCTGCTGTCCATGATGGCGGTGCTGTGGGCGGGAGGGTGGCCTGGGGACGCGGTGGCGCAGTTCTTCACGCCCGCGCAGACGTTGACCACGACGGCGGTGGGCTTCCAGGTGCCGCAGGTGTGTACCTGGCAGGGGGACGTGCATGTCGTCTGGGTGGAAGGCGCGCAGGGGAGTGGGGGCGTGCGGTACCAGCGGAGCACGGATGGCGGTGCCACCTTCCGTCCGGTGCGCAGCCTGGGCTCGGAAAACGCCAACCCTGGCGCGTCCGCGAGGGGCGTGAAGGTGCTGGCCCAGGGGGAGCACGTCTACGTGACGTGGTTGGAGGGTGGGCTGCGCTTCCGCTCGAGCAACGACCGGGGTGGCACCTTCGGCCGTATCCTTGAGCTGACGCAGGAGAAGGAGGGCGGACTGCGGCTGGCGGCCACCAACAGTCATGTCTACATGGGGTGGTTCCGCTCGAGTGAAGAGGAGCGAGGGAGCATCCACTTCATCCGCGGCCCCACGGGAGGCATCTTCACCGACGTCGAATCGCTGAACGGCCAGCAAAGCCATGGCGATGTGGAGCTGGCGGCCCAGGGGGCACACGTCTACGTGTTGTGGAACGGCGCCGGCAGCGACGAGGCGTCGAGCCTCCTCTTTCGGCGCAGCACCGACGGAGGCCGCACCTTCGAGCCCATCCAGCAGCTCGCGGGCATGGGGGAGAACTCGCGGGACCACAAGCTGGCGGTGCAGGGCAACGACGTCTACGCGGTCTGGACCGAATGTGGCTTGGGCCTGGCGTCCTGCGAGGTGTTGCTGCGCCGGAGCGCGAATGCGGGTGCCTCCTTCGGGCCGGTGGTGAACGTCAGCAATGACACGCGGGCCTCATCCAAGCCGCAGGTGGTGGTGCGTGACTCGCGTCTCTTCGTCGCGTGGCAGGACCGTCCACCGGGAGCGCTGGGGCCGGATGTCGTCCTGTCGATGAGCGTCGACGGGGGCGCCACCTTTCTTCCGCGCAGGAAGGTGTCTCAGACGCAGGTGCAATCCCTCTCGCCGAAGATGGTGGGAGCTGGCACGGGCGTCCGGCTGGTGTGGACGGACGGCTTCAATGGCGAGCGGGAGGTCCTCACGCGCGCCACGGTGGGCCTGGGGCTGGCGCTGGGGCCGGTGGAGAACCTGAGTCGGAGCCAGACGGATTCGGGGGAGGCGTCCATGGCGTCGTCGCGCTGCGGCGCCCAGGTGCACGTGGCCTGGCTGGAGGGGGATGCGCCCCAGGGCAACGCGGTGCTGTACCGCCGCGCGACGCTGCCGTTCGCGGGGCTCTACTGCCTGCTGTGGCCGGACCCTCCATGAGCACCTTGGGGGCGGGGCCGTGTAAACCGGTGGACCGTTGGCATGCGGAATCGGGCGGCGCTGACGATGCGTGCATGGCAGATTGCGGCCCATGGCTCGCGACATCGTCATTTGGCCCCATAAGGTCCTCACCACGTCCACCAAGCCCGTGACTGACTTTGGTCCTCCGCTCGAGAAGCTCCTGGAGCAGATGGCCGAGTCCATGAAGGAAGCCGAAGGCATCGGCATCGCCGCCAACCAGGTGGGCGAGCCCCTGCGCGTGGCGCTGGTGGGACGGGAGGACGGTACGTCCTTCGAAATCGTCAATCCGCAGATTCTGGAGAAGAAGGAGCCGGTGACGCTGGAGGAGGGCTGCCTTTCCGTCCCGCGGGAGTGGGAGAAGTGCCCGCGCTTCCACAAGGTGAAGGTGCGCTACCAGGACAAGGCGGCCGAGTGGCACGAACTCGAAGCGGAAGGCCGGCTCGCGCATGTCCTGCAGCATGAAATCGACCACCTCGACGGCCACGTCTTCGTGGACCACCTGTCCAGCCTCAAGCGCACGCTCATCCTGGACCGGATGAAGAAGCTCCAGAAGGTGAAGGCCCGGCAGAAGGAATAGTTGGGAAGGTGGAATGACCCAGGCCGCCAGCGACACACGCTCCATTCCCCCTCGCGTGGCGGAGTTCCGCGAGGGCTACCGGCGCAAGCACGTCGGCCCGCGCTACTCCGGGCAGGCGCACTTCGCCTTCACGAGCCTGGGCTCGCTGGCGGTCATCGGGTTCGCCCTGTCCCGCGTGGAGGCAGGGCGGCCCTGGGAGTGGCTGACGCTGCCCGGGGTCTTCCTGCTGGGGAACGTGGTGGAGTTCCTGGGCCATCGCGGGCCCATGCATCACCGCCGACGGGGGCTGGGCCTGCTCTTCCAGCGGCACACCGAGCAACACCACCGCTTCTTCACGCATGAGGCCCTGGCCTACGAGTCTGCCCGGGACGTGAAGATGGTGCTCTTTCCTCCCGTACTCCTGCTGTTCTTCCTGGGAGCCATCGCCGCGCCATTGGGCGCGCTGTGCTTCACGGTCATCTCCCCGAACGTGGGCTGGCTCTTCGTCGCCGCGGCGGTCGGGTACTACTTGACGTACGAGTGGCTTCACTTCTGTCATCACCTGCCGCCTGAGCACCCGGTGGCCCGGCTCGCGGTGATGCGGCGCCTGCGACGCCACCATGAGGCGCATCACGACCCTGCGAAGATGCAGCGCTACAACTTCAACATCTCCTTCCCACTCGCGGACTGGCTCTTCGGCACCAGCTGGCGGTCGGATGGAGCGGGCCGCCCGAAGCAGTGATTTCTGGGGCGCGAGGGCCCAAGCAGGGAGGCCGAGCGGCCTTTCCTGCGGCAAGCCCCGGATATTTCAGGGGGAAGTCAGGACTGCTGAAGTGGGTTGTCCCCATTGAAGGAGCGCTGAACCCCCTGGGGCGGCCTTCTGGGCGCGGTTCCGATCAAGATCCATTGACGTCCCAGAAGCCGCGCGTTAGTAATCGGACCCCTGCTCGCCGCCTCGGTGCCCGTCACCCAGGAGACGTTCGGGAAGAAAAGAGTCGACGAAGCTTGTTGACCCTGAACGCGGCGGTGGTAGAAGCCGCGCCCCTCGCAAAGAAGCCCGCGCACTGGCGCGGAAGGCACTTCGAGCGAGTCAGTAGGAAAATACGGAATACGGCAGTCAACGCAGCGGGTTGACAGGAGACGCGGTGGTGGTAGAAACCGCGCCCCCGACGAAGAAGCCCGGAAGAA
>JBKGHI010000055.1:0-2500 GCA_046520405.1 Myxococcus sp. 1LA | reverse complement strand
CTCGCAGAGGCCCTGACTCAGTACCCCGCCGACGCCGTGAGGCGAAGGTGAGGGGAAGAGGAGTCAGGTGCCCAATCAAGCGTAAGAACCAAATGAAGTCTTCCAGGCTTGCTGCGAAGAGCAGGAGTCTGGGCCTTGGTTTCGAGTTTCGATAATCCGCCGGGAGGCGGGCGTGAAACAAGAGATTAGGGCAAGTAAGCTACTAAGGGCGTGCGGTGGATGCCTAGGTGCCAAGAGGCGATGAAGGACGCGGGTGGCTGCGAAAAGCCCCGGGGAGCTGTCAACCGAGCGTTGATCCGGGGATGTCCGAATGGGGAAACCCAGCGCTGCGAATAGCGGCGTTACCTTCCACTGAATACATAGGTGGAATGGAGCTAACCAGGGGAAGTGAAACATCTCAGTACCCTGAGGAAGAGAAAACAACGAGTGATTCCCAAAGTAGTGGCGAGCGAAATGGGAGAAGCCCAAACCGAAACCACGAAAGTGGCGTCGGGGTAGTGGGTCCACGGTAGGACTTTGACTTGCTAGCGGAAGCTTCTGGAAAGAGGCACCAAAGAGCGTGATAGTCGCGTACGCGAAAGCGGGTTGGAGCTGAGTGGGTTACCCAAGTAGGGCGGGACACGTGCAATCCTGCCTGAATCAGCCGGGACCATCCGGTAAGGCTAAATACTCCTTGGCGACCGATAGTGAACAAGTACCGCGAGGGAAAGGTGAAAAGAACCCCGGTAAGGGGAGTCAAAAGAACCTGAAACCGCATGTCTACAAGCAGTTCGAGCACTACGGGGCAACCCAGTGCGAGAGCGTACCTTTTGCATCATGATTCGGCGACTTAATATACGTAGCGAGGCTAAGCCGTTAGGTGGAGCCGGAGCGAAAGCGAGTCCGAATAGGGCGAATAGTTGCGTGTATTATAACCCGAAGCGGGGTGATCTACACATGGCCAGGTTGAAGTGCGGGTAACACCGCATGGAGGACCGAACCCGTGAAAGTTGAAAATTTCTGGGATGAGCTGTGTGTAGGGGTGAAAGGCCAATCAAACTCCGTGATAGCTGGTTCTCCCCGAAAGATATTTAGGTATCGGCTCGGGCAATTCAATGCCGGAGGTAGAGCACTGGAACGGCTAGGGGTCTCACCAGATTACCAAACCGTACCAAACTCCGAATGCCGGCAATTGTTATCCCGGGACGCAGTCAGTGGGTGATAACGTCCATTGGCAAGAGGGGAATAACCCAGACCGACAGCTAAGGCCCCCAAATCTAGTCTAAGTGAACACTAGAAAGGATGTGGCAGGTCATTGACAACCAGGAGGTTGGCTTAGAAGCAGCCATCCTTTAAAGAAAGCGTAATAGCTCACTGGTCAAGACAGGCCGCGCCGAAAATGTAACGGGGCTCAAGACTAGTGCCGAAGCTTCGGGTCACACGTAAAGCGTGTGGCGGTAGGGGAGCGTCCCAGTTGCAGCGAAGGTCGACTGAAAAGGCGGCTGGAGCGACTGGGAGTGCTGATGCCGAAATGAGTAGCGATAAAGGGGGTGAGAAACCCCCTCGCCGTAAGCCCAAGGTTTCCTGGGTCAAGTTAATCTTCCCAGGGTTAGTCGGAACCTAAGCCGAGGCCGAAAGGCGTAGGTGATGGAAAGCGGGTTAATATTCCTGCACCATCTTGTGAGCGTTGAACTAAGGGAGGACGGAGAAAGCTAGGCGAGCTGACCGGTGGTTGTGTCAGTCTAAAGGTGTAGGGGTGTCGCGTACGAATAAAGGCGCGGCAGCTATCCCCGAGACTCCATGGCGCCCCGTAAGGGGTAAGTCGCTGATGCTCTGCTTCCAAGAAAAGTCCCGTAGGGAGCTTACAGGGTGTCCGTACCGTAAACCGACACAGGTGGGCGAGGAGAAAATCCTAAGGCGCTTGAGAGAACTCTCCTCCAAGGAACTAGGCAAATTTCCACCGTAACTTCGGAAGAAGGTGGGCCTCTGGTAGGTGTAGGCGTACAGCCGAAGCTGAGAGAGGTTGCAGAGAAATGGCGGTAGCGACTGTTTACCAAAAACACAGGACTCTGCGAAGGCGACAAGCCGACGTATAGGGTCTGACTCCTGCCCGGTGCTGGAAGGTTAAGGGGATTCGTCAGCCGCAAGGTGAAGCGATGATCCGAAGCCCCAGTAAACGGCGGCCGTAACTATAACGGTCCTAAGGTAGCGAAATTCCTTGTCGGGTAAGTTCCGACCTGCACGAATGGAGTAACGACTTCCGCGCTGTCTCGGAGAGGGACTCAGCGAAATTGAAATAGCTGTGCCGATGCAGTTTACCCGCAGCAAGACGGAAAGACCCCGTGAACCTTTACTATAACTTGACAGTGACACTAGGGATTGACTGTGTAGGATAGGTGGGAGCCTTTGAAGCCGGGCCGCTAGGTTCGGTGGAGGCAACGGTGAAATACCACCCTGTTGATTTCTGGTGTCTAACCATGTCCCGTCAGCCGGGATTGGGACACTGTCTGGTGGGTAGTTT
>JBKGHI010000559.1:0-1411 GCA_046520405.1 Myxococcus sp. 1LA | reverse complement strand
CCGTGGCCGCCGCCTTCGCGCGCTCCTGGCGGCGGGCACGCCACGCGGCCAGCGCCCTCAGCACGTCCACCGCCAGGGTGAACATGAGCAGGTAGAGGACCAGGCCAATCCACAGGAGGAAGACGATGCCCAGGCGCCGGGCGCCCTCCGAGGGCAGCGCCGCGCCAATGGCCCGAGCGCCCAGCGTGCCCGCGAAGCCCACGGCGAACAGACCCTGGGCGGCGCGCCGAAGCCCCTGGCGCTGCGTCACGTCACGGACGAGCCGGCGGTAGAGGTAGACATGGCCCACCGACAGCACGGCGAGCACGGGAACGAAGAACAGGAGCAGGCTGACCCAGCGTGGCATCGGGAATCCTGCATAACGGAAGCTTTCCCGTCGCGCTCCAGGATTCCAGGGGGGCAGGCGGGAAGGAGGCGAGGGCACACCCCGGGGCCCTTTCCCACGCCGCCGGGTCGGGGCAGGCTGCGCCGTCCCGTGAGGCCGATTCCCGGCCCGCGCACCCCTTCGAGGTCGTCATGCTCCGCTCCCTGCTGGTCCCCGTGCTCCTGGCCGTGTCGCTGCTTGGCTGTGGGGACGACGAAAACGTGAATCCCGAAACGGGAGACCCCACCAAGGTGACGTACGCGGCATCCCTCAACGTGGACCTGGCCGCGATGACGCTGCTGCCCAGCGGGCTCTACATCCAGGACACCTTCGCCGCCGAGGATGGCGCGCTGGCCCAGGCGGGTAGCCGCGTGCAGGTGCGCTACACGGGCTACCTGCCGGACGGCCGGAGCTTCGACGCCACCGGCAACGGACCCGCCTTCGGCTTCAACCTGGGCGCGGGCGAGGTCATCAAGGGCTGGGATGAGGGCATCGTGGGCATGCGGGTGGGGGGCCGGCGCCGGCTCGTCATCCCCTCCGCGCTGGGCTACGGCGCTGCCGGCGCGGGCAGCCGCATCCCGCCCTACACGGTGCTCATCTTCGACACCGAGCTCGTGTCCGTCCGCTGACGGGAGCACGGGACGCCGCGCGAGGACGTGATATAGGATTTCCGTGTCTTCCGGGAAGTCCGGACCGGTGTGGACCGGTTCGGATGCACGCGGTGGCCCGGAATGGGGGAGGCGAGCGATGTCGCGGTCCGAGGCAGAGTTGAGTGTGGAGGTCCCTCGCGCGTTCCAGGTGCTGCTGACGCAGCCGTCGCCCGAGGTGGCGGCGCAGCTCTACGAGGAGTTCGGGAGCTCCCAGCGCGAGCGAATCCAGAAGGAAGCGGCGCAGGCCGCGGTGGCGGAGCGGCAGCGGCTGGCGGAGGTCCTCCGGCAGGCCCGTGACTTCTCGGGCGCTGCGCGCCTGCTGGACGGCTGCGGCGCGGCGGCCCTGGTGGCGGAGCTGTACGTCCAGGGCGGCCGGTACGTGGAGGCGGCGGAGGCG
>JBKGHI010000558.1:0-1420 GCA_046520405.1 Myxococcus sp. 1LA | reverse complement strand
ACCTCCGGCCGGCCACTGGAGAGGGCGCTGGTGAGCAGGTCGGGCGGCTCGCCCCGGCGGCTGGCGCGCGAATCCCGAGCGAGGACGATGGCGAACACCAGCTCCTGCACCTCGCGGGCGCGGTCCTCCAGGCCGTGCAGCAGGCCGCCGTCGCCATCGGGGCCCAGGGCCGCGAAGGAGAGGATGGCGCCCAGCCGGATGGGGAGGTGGTCGTGGCGCAGGTTGCCGGTGAGCACCGGCAGGGCGCGCGCGTCACCCAGGCGGGACAGGCCGTCCGCGGCCCAGGAGCGCACCGCCACGTTGGCGTGGCTCAGCGCGTCCAGCAGGAAGCCCTCGTCGCCCCGGCGCGCTGCGGTGGCGAGCCCGCGGGCGCCTGCTCCTGCAGGTCGCCCAGCTCGTGCGGCAGCAGCACGGTGGCGAAGAAGGTCAGGAGCCGCCGCGAGCCCAGCGAGGCCAGGGCCCGCGCGGCGCGGATGCGCAGCGGCACCAGGAAGGCCGGAGGGTAGAGCCGCTCCAGGTCCTTGTCGGTGATGAACGAGCGCATCGGCTCGATGATGTCCTCGGCGCCGCGCGGGGCCAGCAGCTCCACGGCGCGGATGCGCACCGGCAGCGGCGCCGCGGCGAGCCCGGCCAGCAGGGGCCCGTTCTCGTTGGGCACCAGCTTGTCCAGCGCCTCCAGCGCGGCCACGGCGACCGGAACCTCTTCGTCCTGCACGCGCTTGAGCAGCGGCGAGCGCAAAGGCTCGATGGGGGCGTGGACGGCGCCCTTCGCGGCGTGCTCCCGCAGCGGCGCGTGCGTGGTGGCCAGCGCCGCCAGGTGGGCCTCCGCGTGCTCCTTGCCCACGTGCTTCACCCACGCGTCGTACGCGGCGGTGGCCACGCCGGTGTCGCGGTCCTCCACGGCCTTCTTCAGCCGCTCCAGCGCCCAGCCCTCGGCGGCGCGCTGCGACAGCACCTCCACCGCGTTGCGGCGCAGGTCGGGGAAGCGGCCCGCCAGCGCGCGGTCCAGCGCCTTCTCCGGCGCCTTCTCGTTCCACGCCCACAGCGTGCGGAAGGCCTCGCCGCGCACCTTGCCGGACTCGTCCTCCAGCGCGTCGCCCAGCAGCGGCTCCGCGCCCGGCGTGGACGCGCCCAGCTTCACCAGCCGGTCCAGGCCGCGCACGCGCACGTCCTCGTGGCCGGAGCGCAGGGCGGCCTCCGCCGAGGCCAGCGGCGCGTCCGCGTCCAGCGCCACCACCGCGTCCATCGCGGTGACGCGCACGTCCGCGTTCTCGTCGTCCAGCATCCACACCAGCCGCTCGCGGGCGCGCGGGTCCTGGAGGGCCTGGAGGGAGGAGGCGGCCACCCGGCGGATGGCGGCGTCCGTGCTCGCGGGAGAGCTGGAGGAGCGCCCCCAGCGCCCGCCCGTCACCGAGCTGCG
>JBKGHI010000557.1:0-1420 GCA_046520405.1 Myxococcus sp. 1LA | reverse complement strand
GGCCGGCGCGTGGCGGCGGAGCGGCGCCCCGGCGGCGGGCCGCCCATCCACGTGGACAGTGACGGCACGGTGTTCTGACGGGAGGATGCAATGGCGTTTCCGAACTGCACGGTGGTGGACCACCCGCTGGTGAAGCACAAGCTCACGCAGATGCGCCGGGTGGAGACGAGCACCGCCTCCTTCCGGGCGCTGCTCCAGGAGACTTCGCTGCTGCTCGCCTACGAGGCGCTGCGGGACCTCAAGGTGCGCGAGGAGGAAATCCAGACGCCCATGGCGCGCACGACGGCGCCGGTGCTGGACGGCAAGAAGCTGGTGCTGGTGGCCATCATGCGCGCGGGGCAGGGCATCCTCGACGGGATGCTGCAACTGGTGCCCTCCGCGCGCGTGGGACACATCGGCCTGTACCGGGACCCGGAGACGCTGTCGCCGGTGGAGTACTACTACCGAGTGCCCGGCCAGCTCGCGGACCGGGACGTGGTGGTGTGCGACCCGATGCTGGCCACGGGGAACTCGGCCGTGGCCGCGCTCCAGCGGCTCAAGAAGAGCAAGCCCGGCTCGTTGCGCTTCGTGTGCCTGCTGGCGTGCCCGGAGGGCCTGACGAACCTGCGCGAGCACCACCCGGACGTCCACGTCTACACGGCCGCCATCGACGAGCGGCTCGACGAGCATGGCTACATCCTGCCGGGCTTGGGAGACGCGGGAGATCGGCTCTTCGGGACGAAGTAGGGCAAGGCGCGCGATACCCCTCATCCGGCAACGGTGACTTGGAGCGCGGCCGCGTCCGGGACAGGATGCGCGCCGCGGACGGGGCCGGCGCAATCGGGTTGGGGAGTCGTCGATGCAAGGAAGGCTTGTTCGTGCCTGGCTGGGCTGCGCCAGTGTGCTGGTCCTGGGACTGTCGGGGAGCGCCCGGGCGGAGTCACCGCCGTGTGGGTGCTCCACGTCGAACCAGAGCGTCGTCTCCGAGGTGCCGTGCCTCATCATCCGCACGGCCGTCAGCTGCGGACAGAGCAGCGTGCGCAACGCTTGTGAGCAGACGGTGACGCTCCAGGACTGGCCGCTGACGAGCTGTCCGGACAGCTCGTGCCGTCAGGCGCTCGCGCCGGGAGAAGAGGCGGGCTTCATCTTCACCCGCCGCGAGTCGCTCGAGGAGGAGCGCTTCGTCGAACAGACCTACACGGTGAGCGTGGACGGCGCGGACCACCGGCTCGAGGTCAGCGCGGATGTGACGTGCAGGACCGTCGGCGATTCCGGCGGCAATGGCTGCGCCGCGGCGCCGGGTGCGCTGGGCGCGGCGGGAGTGGGGCTCCTCCTGGGAGCGGTGCTCGCCGCGCCGAGGGGGCAAGCGCTAGCCGGGCCCAGAGCGGTTGTGGTGGCGCGCGCGTGGGCGCGGTGGCTCGCTGATACGGAGGGGGCGGGG
>JBKGHI010000556.1:0-1426 GCA_046520405.1 Myxococcus sp. 1LA | reverse complement strand
GGCTTCCGCGGCGGCGGCGGCGGCCTTCTCGAAGCCGGGCGCGAGCGCGCTGGGGTTGGAGCGCGTGGAGGCCCGCAGGGTGCGGCGCAGCTTGTGGAGCTGCTGCCGCAGCGCGTCCGCGGAGTTGGGCCGCGTCTCCGGGTCCTTGGTGAGCATCTGCAGGATGAAGGCGTCCAGGGCGGGCGGCAAATCGGAGACGAACTCCGACGGCCGGGGCGGCCGCGCCTCCACGTGCTTCATCAGCAGGTCCACCGGTGAGCTGCCCACGAAGGGCAGCCGTCCGGTGACGATTTCGAAGGTGACGACGCCCAGGGCGTAGAGGTCCGTCATGGGCCCCACTTCCTGGCCCCGCGCCTGCTCCGGCGCCATGTACTCCGGCGTGCCCACCACCATGTCCGTGCGCGTCTGCGCGGTGCGGCCGGTGGGGCCCTGGCCCCGCTTGGCGAGTCCGAAGTCCAGCACCTTGACGTAGCGCGAGCCGTCCGGTTGCTGCACCAGGAAGATGTTGCTCGGCTTGAGGTCGCGGTGCACCACGCCCGCGCCGTGCGCGGCGGCCAGCGCGGCCAGCACTTCATCCAGCAGCGCCAGCGCCTCCTGCACCGGCAGCCGGTTCTTCTCCGTCAGCACCGCGTCGAGCGCCTGGCCCTCCAGGTACTCCATGACGATGTACTGCCGGCCGTCCGGCACCTGGCCGAAGCCGAAGATGTCGATGATGCCCCGGTGGCGGATGGCGTTGACGGCGCGGGCCTCCGCCAGAAGCCGCTCCACCTGCTCGGTGGAGTGGGCCAGCTCTGGCCGCAGCACCTTCACCGCCACGCGCTTGCCGATGAGCGGCTGGATGCCTTCGTACACCAGGCCCATGCCGCCCACGCCGATGCGCGAGCGCAGCTCGTACTCGCCCAGCTTCAGGCCGATGAGCGGGTCCCGCTGCACGGCCGCGGGCGCGGGATGTTCCGTGGGTTGCACCACGACGTTCGGCTCCTCCGCGCGAGGAGGCACGTCGAACGTCGCCAGCACCACCGTCCCGTCGCGCGGGCACACGGTGGTATCGGCAGGTACGGGCAGGCCGCAGGTATCGCAGATCAACTCGGAAGCCATCTCAAACCGGGAAGCAGCGTAGCAGAGGAGCCGGGTGGGGCGATGTGCTCCAGCCCGGAGCGCCCGGCGGGCGGTCGGGCGCAGCACGCAAGCGCCCCCAGCCAAGCCCCTCACCGTCGGACAGCGGACGCTACGGAGGTGTGGCGACGCAGTCGATGTGCGGCGACTGCTCGCCCGGGTTCCCTGGCTGCCCGGGGCTCGCGCCGCCCGGACCGCCAAGGCCCAGCTCGAAGACGACGCCTCCTTCGGTGAAGACGACGCCCGAGCCCGGGCCACACCACACGCCCACCGAGGGCCCGCCGCCCCCTCCGCCGCCGTTGCCGCCCGG
>JBKGHI010000555.1:0-1427 GCA_046520405.1 Myxococcus sp. 1LA | reverse complement strand
CGGCCCAGGCGCCCTTCCTGGAAGGACTCGCGGCGCTCCAGGACGGCGACTCGGCAGGGGCGCAGCGCCTGTTGCGCCCAGGCCTCCGCCGCGGCCCCCGAGCGCACCGAGTACCGCGTGTGGCGCGCCGCCGCGCTCCAGCGCGCGGGTGACCTGGACGGCGCGCTCACGGTGATGGAGACGGACCTGCCGCAGGACTCGCGCACGGACGTGCTGCGCGCGGCCTCGGCCCAGCGCAAGTCTCCCGAGGCGGGGGCTCGCGAGTTGGAGCGCCTCCTCTTCCAGCGCTACGCCCCGGCCACGCGCTGACGGCGCGTCCCCTTCCCTTCCGCCCAGCAAGGACACCATGTCGCTCTTCATCTGCCAGCGGTGCGAGGCCCAGCACGAGGAGTGGGGCGGCGCCTGTCCGGCCTGCGGCGGCACCGAGCTGCTGACGGTGGCGCCAGCCGTGGACCGGATGCTGGGCCGCGTCGTCGCCGGCCGCTTCCGCATCCTCCGGCGGCTGGGCCAGGGCGGTATGGGCTCCGTGTACCTGGCGGAGCAGGTGGGCATCGGCCAACAGGTGGCGATGAAGTTCCTCAACAGCGGCCTGTCCATGGACCCGGACGTGGCCCGGCGCTTCCTCAACGAGGCCAAGAGCTACGCGCGGGTGGCCCACCCCAACGCCGTGACACTGCACGACTTCGGGCAGGACGAGGAAGGCAGCCTCTACATCTCCATGGAGTACGTGGAGGGCGATGACCTCAAGAGCCTGCTGGCCACGTGCGGGCGGCTCGCGCTCGACGAGGCCGTGGACCTCGTCCTCCAGGTGGCGGACGTGCTCGCCTATGCCCACGCGCGTCAGGTCATCCACCGCGACCTCAAGCCAGAGAACATCATGGTCCGGCAGGGCATGCGCGGCTGGCACGTGAAGGTGTTGGACTTCGGCATCGCCCGCATCACCGACGGCGCGACGCGGCTCACCGTTCAAGGCTCGGTGGCCGGCACGCCGCGCTACATGTCCCCCGAGCAGGCCATGGGCCTGGACGTGGACGCCCGCGCGGACGTGTACGCGGTGGGCATCGTCCTCTTCGAGCTGCTCACCGGCCAGCAGCCCTTCGACGGCAACAGCGTCTCCGAAATCATGCAGAAGCAGGTCCACCAGCCCATGCCGCGGCTGGCCCAGGTGGTGGCGGAGCTCCAGCATCCGGCCGTGGACGCCGTCATCCAGAAGGCCACCGCGAAGCGCCGCGAGGAGCGCTACGCCACCATGGAGGCCTTCGCGTCGGACCTGGTCAACGCGCTGCCCACCCTCACCAGCCGCCGCGCCGTCAGCGGCCTCAACCCCGCCGTCACCGGTGGCGGCTTCGAGCCCGCGCGCCAGCGACGCTCCTCTTCGGCGCGGACGGGCTCCGAGGCCACGCGTGCTGCGCACCGCCCGGCGGAGG
>JBKGHI010000554.1:0-1487 GCA_046520405.1 Myxococcus sp. 1LA | reverse complement strand
CGCGGGCGCCAAGGCGGGGAAGGCGAGCGCGGTCCCCGCGCTCGCCGGTGGAAGCCCGTCCTCGCGCCACCAAGCTGCCGCCCCCGGGCGAGCCCCTCACCAAGCGTGAGATGGAGCAGCTGCTGACGGCCGGCGAAGGCCGCGGCGTCACGGGCGAGGGCAGCCTCAAGGGCCGCCTGGTGGTGACCAACGACATGCCGCACCTGGTGGTCGTGGGTCGCGACAAGCGCGAGCTGACCTTCCTCCTGCAGGGGCCTGATCAGGAGGTTCTGCCGGCCTACGTGGACCACAAGGTCTCCGTCAGCGGTCTCATCCGCAAGACGACCAACCACGGCGGCGTGGTGGACGTGCGCAAGTACTCGGCCAAGAAGCCGGACGCGGAGGCGGTGGAAGCCGCTCCGGTGGAGACGGAGGAGCGGCTGCGCTACCTGTCGCCCGGTGAGGTCTCCATGGTGACGGCGGCCGGCATGGGCGCGGGCATCAAGGGCTTCGCGGGCGTGCGTGGCAACCTGGAGATGACGGGCGAGGAGTTCGTGCTCGTCGTATCCAACGGCGGCACGCGCCAGCAGGTGTCCTTCATCATCGAGGGCAAGGCCGCGGGCAAGCCCCTGCGCAAGCACGTGGGCCACACGCTCCAGGTGCAGGGCGTCGTCGACAAGACGTCCGGCTGGGGTGGCCGCATCGCGGCGGAGAACGTGGAGCCGCGTCCGTCCGAGGCGCGCGCCGTGTCGCGCGACGAGATGGAGCTGGTGCACATCGAGGGGGAGGTCCCCACGTCCGTGGACGTGCGCCTCAACCACGGTCTCACCGTGCGCCTGCCCGAGCAGCCGGGCTTCACCTGGGCCATCGAGCCCACCGTGGCCAAGCGCGTGGGCCTGCGCGAAGCCAACTTCGAGCCCGCCCCCGAGGACGGTCCCGGCACGCGCGAGTTCTTCTTCACCCCGCGCAACCCAGGCACTTTCGAGGTGGAGTTCTTCCTGGCCAAGGCGTTGTCGCCCGGCCTGGTGGATCGCACCTTCAAAATCAACGTCACGGTCAAGCCCTGAGGGTCGCCGCCCGGAGCAGGTTCCGGAGGGCGGCCGGTCGCCGGGGGGTTCCCGTCCGGCCGCTTCGGGCTTACCCGTTCCCGTAGCGGCCGAGCCGCGACCCCACCGTGAGCCTTTCTCCAGACCTCCTCAAGCAGATCCTCTCTGACGCAGACCACCCGCTGGGCATCAAGGAGCTTCTCCGGCTCGCGGGCCTGCACCCTGGACAGCAGACGGAGCTCAAGCGCACCCTGCGCGAGCTCGTCCGCCAGGGCGACATCCTCAAGGACGGCAAGCGCTACGTGCCCAGGCAGCCCTCGCGGCGCGAAGGCGATGTGCGCGCCCGGGAGCAGGGCGCTCCCGAAGCCTGGCGTCAGCGGAGCCCGGGGGGCCGCGACGGCGCTCCGGACCATGGCGCCCGGCCTGGTTCTCAGCGCGTGGAGCCGGGTGGCTACGCGGCGC
>JBKGHI010000553.1:0-1494 GCA_046520405.1 Myxococcus sp. 1LA | reverse complement strand
CGGCGTCTCTCGTCCGGTCTCGCTCCCAACCCCATTACCGCTACACACTCCTAGCTATCCCGCCCTGTCTGCTCATCCCAAAGGCCCCTTTGCACCTACGGGTGGATTGTGGCTTAGTCCATGACGGGCGGCTGTGGTGTGTACGTAGTTCACGGCGTCGCGAGGTCCCAGACCAACCGCGCCGATTCCGCAGCCGCCCGCTATCGCTCCGCGAGCCTCGCAACGGCGAACCCGGCCCCAAGCCCGGCAAGCAGGGCCACGACGGCGACCGTAAAGGGCACGTCCCCGGCCTGCTGGCGCAACGACTCGTTCTCGGCGCGCAGCCGCGCAATCTCCGAAGCGGTTCGAATGCAGCGGCTTTCCGACAGCCAGCAGCCGCCGTCCACCTCAACGGCTGCCGAACCTCCGTCCGGAAAGAGCTGAGCGCGCTCGACGCTGATGACCTCCGAGCCCGACGCGGGAAGCGCGAGCAGCACGGCCAGCACGAGCGCGCCGAGCTTCACTTGCCGCCCCGGGAGTCGAGCTGCTCAAGCACAGCAATCGCCGCAGCCTTCTCCGCGACCTGCCCAGCGGCAATCGCGCCCGCCAGCTCGGCGCGGGCAATGGCGGCGCTCCCGAACAGAATCCGCTTGATGATGGTGAAGCCACCAGCGGCCGTCAGGGCAACTTGCAGCGCCGTCAGCATCAGCGCCAACGAGAACGGAGCCCCCGCAGCGAGCGCGTTCGCTACCGCTCCAGCGAGGGAGACGCCAAGCACGAGGACCGCGCCGCCCCTGTCGGTATTGAAGAACGGGATGAACCCGCCACCGAACTTCCGCAGCAGGTAGACGAGCACCACCACCACCAGGGCGGCGAGCAGCGCGTAGTTCCTGCTCGTCACGGCATCGAGAAGAAGGCGCGCGAACTCCTCGAACTGCTCGGGGTTCGGCCCGACTACACCAGCGTCAACCATGTTGCCTCCGGGTTAGAAGCCCAGCCGTTCCAGTTCGGCCGCGAGCTTCGGGTTTGCTGCACGCCACTTCGGCGACAGGCGCTCGGCATCGAGGCGAGCCCACACGTCGGCGAGGGAACTCTGTTGGACCAGGGTGCGAAGCGGCGTGAGCTGAAGCGCACTCACGTAGCCCGGCCACTGCACATGGGGGGAGTCGCCGAACCTGCCGCCCCAGACGAGGCCCGCCTTCGCGGATTCCTCACCCAGCACGCGGTAAGCCGACTCGCGCCAATCCGGCTGCACGCCAGGTCGAGGGCTCGCGTCACAAACGAAGTCGAAGGCGAGGCCGTAGTTGTGCGCGGACAAGCCTGCGGGCGATGCCTTGCCGCCCTTGCCCGCCAAGTACAACCGACGCAGCTCTGCCTGCTCCGGCAGGTCACGGAAGCCATGCGTCGCGACGTAGCGAACGCCCCGCGCCGCACAACGCGTGATGACCTCTAGGGACACGGTGTTGGCGGTCATCGCGGAGCGCGGGATTCTGGTCATCGACGCGGTCATCGCGG
>JBKGHI010000552.1:0-1516 GCA_046520405.1 Myxococcus sp. 1LA | reverse complement strand
CGCCGGCCTAGTTGGACTGCGCGAGATGCGCACGCGAGGTGAAGCGTGCGCACTCATCTCAGGGGTGAGCGGGCGAGGTGGCGGGGCGGAGGTGCGCGTGCGGCGTTGGCGTTCCAGTGGCCGGCTCGGGCTCGGTCAGCGTGACGCTGCTCGAAGAGGATGCGCGCGATGAGGGTGTGGAGGCTGCGGTGAGGGGGGACAAGCAGGTGGGCCAGCACGCGCGCCACCTGGGGTACGGTAATGCGGACCCCCTTTTTTCCAGCCACGCCTTCTCGCGGGCCAGAAACCACAGCGCCATCAGGCACAGCGTCATGTGGTGGTGCCAGCCCACCCAGCTTCGCACCTCGTACTCGTCGAGGCCTACCTGCCCCTTGGCGTAGCGCAGCGCCTCCTCGACGCCATGGCGGCATGCGGCCACGCGCACCAGCTCCGCCAGGTGCACATGCGTGTCGCTGCACAGGTAGTACCAGCGCTTGTCCGAGGTGAGGCTATCCACCACGAGCAGCACCTCGCTTCGTCCGCCCCCGTCGCGCCGCTGGCGCTCGCAGCGCACCCGGGCCTTGGCGGCCCTGACGGGCAGGGGGCCGGCCTCGGCGTCGCGCAAGGTGAAAACACGCCAGGCGCTCTCGGGCAAGCGGTCCGCCCAGGTGCCCGCGTGCGTCCAGGTGCCATCGCTCACCAAGCGCACCTTGGCCTTTCGGGGCACCTCCAGCACGTAGCGCTCGCCCGCCTCGAAGAGCCCATCGCGCAAGCCGCACACCTGCCCGTACGCGTCGTCGCCCACTACCCAGCGGTGCGGCACCTGCGCACCGAGGTTTCGCACCATGTCGAGCGCCAACTGCCACCCCGTCTGGAAGTCCACCTCGGGCGGCACGCCGCAGGCGCGCCGCACGTGCGCGTCTGCCGCCCACATCTGGGGCAGGTACAGTCGGCAGTCGAGCAGCACCGCCACCCCGCGTGAGGCGTAGGCCAGGAACTCGGCCGCCTGGCAATTCTCCTCCTTGCCCAGCCGCCCACTCCACTGGCGCTGCACCCCCACTGACGCCGGGCCCGCCTTCTGAAACGCGCTGCCGTCCAGGATGAGCACGCCGCGCGCGCGGCCCACCTCCTGGGCGATGACGCGCACCAGCGCCTCGCGCACCTGCCCGTCCGCCCACTTGCCCTGGCCCACGAAATGTTGCAGCGGCCGCGGCTTCTCGTCCGCCTCCAGCGCGATGGGCTCGCTGGTGCGGCGCGCCAGCGGTAATAGCCGCCCAGCCACGTAGCGCGCCATGTGCAGGCGCTGCTCCTCGCGCACCAGCAGCGCTTGGAAGGGCTTCAAGAACACCTCCAACCGCGTGCGAATGTCTGCGATATCCTCCGGCTTCAATTCCCGAAGTGGCACTACGGCAGGGGCAGGCGAGCGAGCCATGTGGTGTGGCACCTCCTCAACGGTGACAACACACCAGCCCCCCGCCTGCCTCCCGGCTACATCCGCCGTGAGCGCACTACCCGCATCTCGCGCAGTCCAACTAGC
>JBKGHI010000551.1:0-1521 GCA_046520405.1 Myxococcus sp. 1LA | reverse complement strand
AGCAGCTTCCCGGACCGGCTGTCCGGCGGCGAGCAGCAGCGCGTCGCGGTGGCCCGCGCGCTGGCCCATGAGCCGCCGCTGCTGCTGGCGGATGAGCCCACCGGAAACCTCGACGAGGGCACGGGACGGCAGGTGTTGGATTTGCTGGAGGCGCTGACACGCAAGGGCAACACCTGCGCGCTGGTCGTCACCCACGAGCCCGGCCTGGTGGCCCGCGCCCACCGCGTGCTGCGGATGGAGGACGGCCGGCTGGTGGAGGTGGAGCACACGCCTGCCCACGCCATGAAGGAGGCGCTGTGAAGGGGCTGCTGGTCCGCTCCAGCCTGCGCCACCTGGGCCGCCATCCGTGGCTGACGGCCCTGTCGCTCCTGGGCATCGCGATGGGTGTGGCGGTGGTGGTGTCCATCGACCTGGCCAGCGGCAGCGCCCTGCGCGCCTTCGAGCGCTCCACGGACGCGGTGGCCGGACGCGCCACGCACCAACTCGTGGGCGGCTCCACGGGCGTGCCTGAGACGGTGTACCAGGCGCTGCGCGTGCGCCCCGGCGCCCCCGTGGCAGCGCCCGTGGTGGAGGGCCATGTCCAGGCGGCGGTGGGCGACAAGCGCACGCTCACCGTGCTGGGCGTGGACCCCTTCGTGGAAGGGCCGTTCCGCGACTACGCCCGGGGCGAAGCGGTGGGCAACGTGAGCGCGCTGCTCACCGAGCCGGGCGCGGTGATGCTGAGCGCTCGCGCCGCGCGCGCCCTGGGCCTGGCCACCGGCGACACGCTGCCGGTGCGCCTGGAGGGGCTGGAGAAGCCGCTGCGCGTGGTGGGCCTGCTGGAGCCCGCGGACGAGGACACCGCGCGGGCCCTGGAGGCGCTGGTGCTCATGGATGTGTCCACCGCGCAGGAGCTGCTGGGGCACACCGGCCGGCTGTCGCGCGTGGACCTGCGGCTGACCGGCGGCGTTGAGCAGGAACAGGCGCTCGCGGCCACGCTGCCGCAAGGCCTGGAGCTGGTGCGCGCCGCCGCGCGGGCGGGCACGGTGGAGCAGATGACGCGGGCCTTCCGCACCAACCTCACCGCGCTGTCGCTGCTGGCGCTCGTGGTGGGGATGTTCCTCATCTACAACACGATGACGTTCTCCGTGGTGCAGCGGCGCGGCCTCTTGGGCCGCCTGCGCGCGGTGGGCATCACCCGGCGCGAGCTGTTCGCCCTGGTGCTGGGTGAAGCGGCCGTGCTGGGCGCGGTGGGGACGGTGGCGGGCCTGCTGTTGGGCGTGCTGCTGGCGCGCGGATTGGTGGAGCTCGTCACCCAGACGCTCAATGACTTGTACTTCGTGGTGAGCGTGCGGCGGCTGGCGCTGGAGCCCTTCACCCTGTTCAAGGGCCTGGCGCTGGGACTGGGCGCCACGCTGCTGGCGGCGCTGGTGCCCGCGTGGGAGGCGGCGCGCTCGCCGCCGGTGACGACGATGCGCAGGTCCACGCTGGAGGACGTGTCGCGCGGGCGGGCCCCTCGGCGTGGCGCTGCTGGGCCTCGCT
>JBKGHI010000550.1:0-1564 GCA_046520405.1 Myxococcus sp. 1LA | reverse complement strand
CTACGCCGCCGCCCGCGCGCTGGAGCTGCGCTCGGAGCCGGACGCGGCGCGCGCCCAGTTGGCGGAAGCCCTGCTGCCGCCTCGGCCGGAGAAGGTGGCCGACATGAAGGACTGGCCGGCCGAAGAGGAGCGCGTGAAGTACGTCATCGGGCTCGCGGAGGCCCTGTCCAGCCTCCAGCCCGAGCAGCGCTACGCGGCGGCCCAGGTGCTGCTGCTGCGCGAAAAGCCGCTGGAGTACTTCCGCCACGCGAAGAAGGTGGCGCGGCCGAGCACGCTGGACGCGCCCTGGAAGCCGGAGACGGCGCCTGGCACGGGCCCCGGGCAGGGCACGCCCGCGAAGAACTGGCTGCGGCGCATCTTCTCCGCGGTGAAGACGGAGAGCCCCGCCGCCTCGCCCGAGGCCTCCGCCCAGGCCGAGCGGCAGCACCTGCGCCGGCTGGCCTTCGGCGCCTACGTCGGCCTGCTGCGACAGGTGTCGTCGGGCGACGACGAGAGCCACCGCGTGCGCCGCGACGCGGTGGACCGCGTGGTGAAGCTCACGCAGGAAGGCTTCGCCGGCACGCCCGCCGCCGTGGCCGCCCTGCTGCGCGCCCTGGAAGACCCGCACCAGTTGGTGCGCAAGGCCGCGCTGGCCGGGCTGAAGGAGCTCTTCCCCGCCGGCAGCGATGAGCCGCTGGCGCTGGCCCTGGCCTCGCTGGCGCCGGACGTGGCGCGCGCCGCGCTGGATGAGCTGTCGACGCGGGGCAACGCCGCGAAGCCGCGCATCACCGCCGCGCTGAACTCGCCGCTGACGGACGTGCGCCGCTACGCCTTCGAGCTGCTGGAGAAGCTCAGCCGCCCGGCAGCCTGGAGCCGCTGCTGGCCGCGCTGGGCAGCGAGCACGCCGACCTGCGCGTGGGCGTCATCGAGCGGCTGGCGGGCGCCAACGACTCGCGCGTCACGGAAGCGCTGGGCCGCGCCATGGCCAGCGAGCACGAGGACTTGCGCCTGCGCGCCTCGGAGCTGCTGGCGTGGCGCGGAGATGACCGCGCGGTGGAGGTGCTCGCCACCTTCCTGCGCGCGGAGAACGCCGGCACCGCGAAGCGCGCCACGGAGGCCCTGGCCCGGCTGGCCACGCCCGCCGCGGTGGCCACGCTGGCCGCCCGGCTGCCCGCGGCCCAGGACGTCCATGAGCGCAAGCGGCTGGTCACGGCCCTGGGCAACACGCGCCGGCCCGAGGCGCTGGAGGTGCTGGCCCGCCAGTGCCAGACGGACGCGGAAGGCCCCGTTCGCAGCGAGTGTGTCAGCGCCGCCATGACGGTGGCGGGCACCGACGTGAAGAAGCGCGACGTGAAGCTGGCCGTGTCGTTCCTGCGGCAGGCGGTGAAGAGCCTCGACATCGCCGTGCGGCTGGAGTCCCTGCGGCACCTGGAGCACGGCGCGGAGGCCGGCCAGTCCGAGCTGCTGGTCAGCCTCTTCACGGACCGCTTCCCCGCCGTGAGCGGCGCGGCCATCGAGGTCTACGCGAAGCGCGTCATGGAGCACGGCGCCCCGGTGGAGCCCCTGGAGGGGGTGCTGCGCGGCG